>DAOUZV010000005.1 GCA_030665485.1 Chloroflexota bacterium
ATGGCCTACGCCGCGGGAGGCACTGGAGTTATAGTGCTCGATGGCGGCCATATAAACCCTGTTTTCACCGGCCAGGCCAATGGCGGCCACCTGGGCTTTGAGTTCGCTGAGCTCCTCTTTAATGATTTCTGCGGTTTCCAGGGTGCCTTTACCTGCAAGGTGAGCGGCATCCCGCAATTCTACCTTGTCATTGTTTATCCACAGGTAAATCAGCTTCGGCGATTTGCCACGGAAGATTATCTTGTCATAGCCAGCGTGTTTCAGTTCCGCTCCCCAGAACCCCCCAAACAGTGAATGTGAATACATGTTTGTCTGGGCAGAAAAGGTATCAACACTGGTGCGATTGGCGCTGGGAACGGGCGTGCCATGCAAAATGCCGGTGCTGAATATCAGCAGATTATCTTCAGAAAAGGGCTCGACCTCAGGAGGAACCCTGTCCCACAGTATCTTGGCGGCAGTACCCTGACCACCCAAAAGAAGTTCGGTGTCGCGCGGGTCAGTTGCCACCCTCTCAATGTTTCCTGTGGTCAGATCAACTTCCAGATTGTACCCTGTCTCGGCATATCTCATTCTTTTTTTGTCCCTTTACCTATGTTGAGCCTTACTCTATAAGTTTACTTATCTTTCGCGATTACGGTCAATCCTTTCCTGTCTCCAGCCTCTCTTACTTTTTAGCCGAAGCCTTTTTGGCAGGAGCACCTTCACCATCTGTTAAAATACCCCTTGCGATGAAGTCTTCGCTTATGTAATTCAAGCCCAGTTCATCTAACTTCTCTTTAGTGGGGACACCATCTTCATTCCACCCCTTGAATTTATAATACTCATCAAGCAGCTGGGCTTCCACCTCAGGGATTCTCTGTTTCCAATGGTCCTCAGGTGGCTTATCATCCTTTCTCCTTAGACCCCTTCTGTTATTAAGGGCACGAATAAGAGTTCGGTTTCTGCTGGCTATTTCCCATAGCTTGTCCGTATCAAGATCCAGCCCAGATGCAAGTGATATGAATTCCGGGTAGTTATTTATATGATATGAAGACTTGTTAAACTGACCCTTAAACGCCGACACAAAGGCGCACATCCCAACGGAGTCATCAATGTAGTGCATGAGTTCATTCCAATCGGTAATGTTGACAGCCGCTTCAATAGACGGTTGAGTGCGTGGCTCCCATTCCATATACCACTTTTTAAACCTCTCGGGAGCTGCTTCCCATTTATCTACAAACTCTTTTCTCTTTTCCTTATCAGGTATGGGATTCTGTGGGAAGGACCCCTCAGTTTGGGTGATATTCATCTTGGCGCCGGTGGCAGTCATAAGGAAATAGGGGTAATTCAATGCTCCCAGCTTCAGCGGCACCTGCTCCAACTTCTTGGTGGTGTTATGATCAAACTCTTCTGCGCCCTTGCCAATCTGACGCGCCGCCCAGTAAACACCATTGGCCAGAGCATCTCCAACGCCATCACGGCGAACGATCTTTTCAACCAGGTAGAAAAATCTCTCCCCGGAGTCCTTAGGGAATCCCGGCAGGTCCTTGTCGGTTAAGATGCCGGCTTCGTAAAGCTCAACGGCAAAGGCCAGAACCTGCGGCGTTGAGAATGAGTCCAGTCCGTACTCCTGAGCAACGGCCTGCATGTCATAATTAAAACTCAGATCTTTATAGGCCGCCATGGCATAGGTCAGTTTGCCATAGCATTTATAGTAAAAGGTACGCCTTCCCGGGTAGGAAATCGTTGCGTGGCAATCGTTGGGGCAGTTATAGCAACCCGTAAATCGAACATGCACTGATTCAGTAACTGCCTTCCACGCCTCTTCTATTTCTGGGGTCCAATAACCTTTTCGCCGCTCGCGTGCAAATCCCCAGGCGAAAACATCTGTGTGCCAACGTTCGCTATGGGTGTGCGTCAAAACAGACGATCCTTTATCATAAATTATCTTGTACTGACGGGTGCATATATCGTAAAGTTCAGCCGGTTTGGCAACGTAAAGATCCTTTGTTCCGCGAACAGCTATCGCCTTTACCCTTTTATCTCCCATGATGTGTCCTACGCCTCGGGAGGCGCTGGAGTTGTAATGTTCGATACTGGACATATAGACCCTGTTTTCACCGGCCAAACCGATAGCGGCCACCTGGACTCTGGGATCATTGAGTTCCTCTTTAATGCACTCTGCGGTCTCCATAGTGCCTTTTCCCGAAAGATGGCTGGCATCACGTAGCTCTACCTTGTCATTGTTTATCCAAATATAAACCAGCTTCGGTGATTTGCCACGAAGAATTATCTTGTCGTAACCGGCGTGTTTCAGTTCCGGTCCCCAGAATCCTCCAAATAATGAATGTGAATACATATTTGTCTGGGCTGAAAAGGTGTCGACGCTGCTGCGGGTGGCACTGGGAACGGGTGTTCCATGCAAAAGACCGGTGCTGAATATCAGCAGATTTTCCTCGGAAAAGGGCTCGGTTTCAGGAGAAACCCTGTCCCATAGTATCTTGGCGGCGGTACCCTGTCCCCCAAGGTGAAGCTCCATGTCACGTGGGTCCGTTGCTACGCGCTCAATGTTTCCCCGCGATAGATCTATTTCCAGATTGTATCCTGTTTCTGCATATCTCATTTTCCCGCCCCTTTACCTAAGTCAACCTTTAATACCAAAACTCGAATTATTTGTCCGCTTTTTCCTCGTTCATTTTGGCTAGGATCTCCATTACTCTCTTAAATCCATGTTTTTTAATCAGAGCTCCAAGTCCCGTTTCCATCTCATCGGCGGTCTCTTCCTTCTCCTCGTCGCCGTCTTCGTCCACTTCCTCGTAGGTCAAAGCATCGGCCAGGCACCATTTAACGCACAGCGGCTCATCCTGTGGTGGATCATCCAGACACATATCGCATTTGAGCGGCAGGCCGGAATCAGGGTCTTTGAAATAATCCCTGGCCGGGCAGGAGGCCCTGCAAAAGGCACACTCATCATACGTTTTTTCATCTATGGTATATTCGCCTCTGCCGTTACATTCAGCCTCAGTATACTCACCCGCATATACCGGAACATATACGTCCCTTATAGGATCAAAAAGCACCCGTATCTTGGACTTTTCCGGGTTGGTGCTGCTGTATTTTGGCTCAGCATGAAACGCGGAGCAGATAGTCTCACATGCGCGGCAACCGTTGCACTTGTCAACATCTACCTTTATTACCTTTTTCTTTTTCTTTTCCTCAACCGCCACGGCTAGCTCCCTTTGTTCTTATCTTCTTTAGCAGGCTTATTTCCGTTATCTTTAAGGATTCCTCTTGCGATAAGGTCGTCGGCGACGTAATCCAAACCCAACTGCCCCAAATACCCTTTGGTGGGAATACCCTCTTTATTCCACCCCCTAAATGCGTAATAGGTATCCAGGAGCTCCTCTTCAAGCTCGGGGAATCTCTTCCTCCAATGGTCCTCGGGAGGCTTCTCGTCTTTTCTGCTCATACCTCTTCTTATATTAATGGCTCTAATTAAAGTACGGTTCCTCCTGGCCGCCTGTGTAAGTTTATCTTCATCCATATCTAATCCAGCCCCTGCGGAGATGAATTTGGGATAATTGTGCATGTGATAGGCGGGCTTGAGCGGGAACGATGATAAACCAGCACACATGCCCAGCGAGTCGTCGATGTAATGCATCCGCTCCTGCCAGTCCACAATCTCTGAACTCATTTGAGGCGTCGGGTAATTTGGAATCGACCTTTCCCCGCGCATATCCCAGTCCAGCACCCATTGCTTAAACTTTTCATCAGGCACCTGGTGCCAGTCCTTAACAAATGCTTCCTTATCCTCCTGTGTAGCAAACGGCGCCTGCGGGAAATTACCCTCAATCTGGGTAATATTCAGCTTCTCGCCGGTGCAATACATAAGGAAGTAAAGCGGATTCAGCATTCCCAGCTTCAATGGCAACTGCTCATGCTTCTTAATGTTGTTGTGAGCATACTCATGGGCGCCTTTGCCAATTGCTTCAGCCGCCCAATGTGTGCCGTTGGCCAGAATATCTCCAATTCCTTCACGATTAACGATTTTGTCCAGCAGCCAGTAAAATCTGCCCTCGCTATCGACAGGAAATCCCGGCATGTCCTCATCAGTCAAAACGCCAGCTTCATAACACTCAATAGCAAATGCTATAACCTGAGGAGTGGTAAATCCATCGACACCATACTCAGTAGCTCGCTGCACGATTTTGAAACCAAAATCCAGATCAGAAAACGCCGCCATTGTATAAGTGAGCTTGGAGTAACACTTCATCATGTACGTTGAAATGCCCGGTACGTTGATCGATGCCCCGCATTTCATGGGGCAGTTGTAGCAGCTCAAAAGGCGCGTCTGTACGCCGTCCATGGTCGCAGACCACTTCTTTTCAACTTCTTGGTTCCAAAACTCTTTTCTGCGCTCCCTGGCATTGCCCCAGGTAAAGTTCTCGGTGTGCCACTTCTCATCGTGGAGCTTCATCTCCTGCGGTGACCCAAGCCCGGCCAAAATGGGCGGGACACCCTGAATCGGATTTTCTTCCCTGAACTTTATATACTCCAGCACTTCATCGCAGAGTTCGATGAACTCGGCGGGACGAGCGATATTGATGCTCTTTGTTCCGCGAACGGCTATCGCTTTGAGGCCCTTATCTCCCATAACAGCGCCCAGTCCAAGCCGGCTGGCGCTGGACCTACCCTGCTCTATCGAAGCGTAATGAACTCTGTTTTCACCGGCCAGACCAATAGAAGCGACGTGCGCCTTTGGCTGTTCAAGCTCTTGCTTGATAAGCACTTCAGTCTCAACGGAGCCCTTACCCTCAAGGTGAGAGGCATCACGTATCTCAACCTTATCATTGTGTATCCATAGATAAACCAGTTTTTTGGACTTGCCGCGGATAATTATCTTGTCATAACCGGCATACTTCAGTTCCGGTGCAAAAAATCCCCCCATCATTGAATATCCCATCAGCAACGTCTGAGGAGAAATGGATGAAACAATGGTACGGTTGCAACCTATAGCGGGCGTGCCGCACAACAGCCCTGAACCGAATATCAGAACGTTTTTTTCAGAGAAAGGCTCAACCTCAGGCGGAACCCTGTCCCACAATATCTTGGCGTTGGTACCAAGCCCCCCCATATAAAGCTCGGCATCGCGCAGATCAGTTGCCGCTCTTTCAATGTTCCCTGTGGATAGATCTATTTCCAGATTGTACCCTGTCTCTGCATACCTCATTCTTTGTGCCCCTTGGCCTGATAAACCTTTAATACTGAATCAAAATAACTGTTTGCTTTTTTCGCCAGCATATCGTGATACTCATGGAATAGATCGCTTGCCTGAGAACGCAACCAGTTTTCAGGCAGTAAATCTTCCGGTAAATCAGGGTCCAGGTACGGTAACCGGCGATATTGGTGAATTAACTCAAACCTCTCGGTAAAAAACTCGCTATGGTCAATATCTTTGCCACTTTCAAGAAGCTTGCGGTGCTCATCCAGTTTAACGCTATACTCATCTATAAACTTGGCATACCTTTTGTGGATGCGGTCAAGATCCCAACAGCGTGAAATAATGGTCTTCGGACTGCCAAACCCGAGATGTTTTGCCTGAAAAACCTCCATGTATTCCCTAACCTTAAGCTTTTTGGCCAACGCCTCTACCTCTTTGCTTAGATCATGAGGCGAAATCCATGTTGCCGTACTCAGGGGCCCGTAGCCCATCCACTTCATTTCCTGACGCAGTGTATCTCTAGACTTACGTTTTTCCTCCGGGATGAAATATACGACGACGCTCCACTGTCCATTCCAGCCGCTGCTCTTGCGCCTGGATATACGCCGCCCTCCCTCCACCAGCATGCCCATGCCCTCATTGGTCAGCGAATAGTAACTTTTGCCATCATTGTGCCTTACTTTGAGCAGACCACCACGGCACATTCTGGACACCGCTGACCTGACAGACTGCTCTGATAGATCGAAATTGGCCAGCAGTTCTATCAGGCTGCCGATTCCTATTTCCATCTCTGCGTGGCGTACATAATCGCCGTAGAGGGTTAACATTGCTGCTTTTGGTCGAAACATACATATGTCACATAAATTTAGTTGCGTAAATATTACGCAATAACATATTAACGCTAAATCACTGGCTTGTCAATACCTTAAAATTGAAAACAGAAGGAGTGATACCCTAATTCTTCCAAGAATATCACTGTAAGCAGAATAATCTAGATACTTTTGCGCAGGGCAAAGTCAAGAGCGATACGATTGAACTCCTCGGGTAGTTCTATAAAAGAGTGGTGCCCCGCAGGGATTGTCTTTACTTGCATATTGCTGAAGTATTTTTTAACCGGCTCTACCGCTGAAGGCCTTACTATCATGTCATTGAGACCAGATATTATAAGCGTAGGACAGGTAACCTGGCGCAATTTCCCCGATGGTGCATGTATAAGCTCTCCTACCATCCCTCCTGGGTGCAGATGTCCTTGCTGTGACCTTTGATTCCTGTTACTAGTTAGCATTTCCTTAAATCTCTCTATAACCTCTGGTTTGCTCTGCGCCAGACCAGGCGAGAAAAACCGCGCAATCTTGCTATCACGGTCAAGGCTGCTATTCGGGTTATCGCTCCGGCCGTGTTCTCGGTTAATCTTGGATTGCGGTGGTTCCTGCTCGCTGAGCAATGCCCCCATGATACCGTTGCATCGGTTAATCCTGGATTGCGGTGGTTCCTGCTCGCTGAGCAGTGCCCCCATGATACTGTTGCATAGGATCAGCTTGTCTACCATATGTGGGTACTTCAAATAAAACCTGATTGCTAACTCCGCACCCATGGAATGACCCAGCACGGTACTGGTGGAGATGCCGAGCGCTTCAAATAGAGACTGCAGATCGTCTACTAGAATATCTGCAGTCACCGGTTCCGTACCAAGATCGCTTTTTCCATGACCACGGATATCATAGGTAAGCGTGCTGAAGTATGGGGAAAAAGCCTCTACCTGCTGTGACCAGACATCAAGGTTATTGCTGGCGCCATGAATCAGGGTAAACCATGGGCCACTGCCTTGTACCTCATAATTAACCATGATTTTGTTTGCATTTGTTTTCATATCTATAAGACATTATAACAAGGAATCTAGAAATATTGTAATGCGCCAGATATCAGCGTTATGCCACCATAGGCTCGGTTGGCGAGGAGCACCCGTATTGTATTTGACATTATGGCTAGTATGACAAATAATCTGTACACATGTTGAATGAATGGGGGATATGACAATGGCTGTTGAGATTAAAAAAGTAGTTTGCCGATACTGCAAAGGAGGATGTCACGTTCTTGCACATGTTGAGAATGACCACTTAATCAAAGCGACAGAAGATCCGGATAATACTCGAAAATATAATATATTCCCCACAACTGCGAGTTGTCTGAAATTACGTGCCGCAGCAGAAGTTATGTATCATCCACAGCGTGTAAACTTCCCTTTGAAGCGTGTTGGCCGAAAGGGTGAGGGTAAATGGCAAGAGATAAGTTGGGATAATGCGCTGGATGAGATAGCAGAAAAACTGCAGAGAATTAAGGATGAATATGGGGCCGAGGCAATTGCGGGAGTAAAGGGCACCAGACGAACCAGAAACTTCATGCCTCGATTCTTTAATCTACTTGGAAGCCCCAACTGCACTTCACAGGGCAATATCTGTAGTGGGCCTCTAGGTGTATTGTCTTCAGCCATTTTTGGTTGGTATTCAAATAGGAGCCTTAGCAGCGGAGTTACACCAAAATGCATATTGCTCTCGGGAACAGACCCGTCAAAAAGCTGGCCCAGCGTAGCAGGCACATTGCGCGAATGCAAGAAACAGGGAGGTAAAATAATTGTCGTCGATCCAAGAGAGACTTGGGCCACGAAGCAGGCCGATATTTGGCTGCAGTTAAGGCCGGGCACCGACACCGCACTATTCATGTCCATCACAAATGTACTTATCAAAGAGGAATTGTACGATAAGCAGTTCGTCAACAAGTGGGTTCATGGCTTCGATCAGTTGAAAGAGCGTGCCAAAGAGTACCCGCCAGAGAGAGTTGCTGATATCACGTGGGTTCCTGCAGAGAAAATAAGGGCTGCAGCGGAGATGCTGGGAGAGAACAAGCCACACTATTCCTGGAATGGTATGGGTTCTGAACAACTGGCGGATAGTATATATGCGCTACAATCCAGATTCAACATAGCGATTATCACCGGTAGTATTGATGTTGCTGGTGGAGTCTATATAGGCGATCCTGGCAAGATAAGAGATATACCGGAAGTAAGCGCTATGGAAAGATTGTCGCCGGAGCAAAAGAAAAAACAGATTGGGGCTGAGAGATTTCGGTTTCAATCATGGCCTGGCTATGATCTCATCTACGAGAATTCAATGAAATTCTGGGGCCGTATACCCAGGTCCGAACAATCCATTGCAGCATCACCGCATCAGCCGTTGCTCTATCGAGCGATGATCACCGGAGATCCATATCCGGTTAAGGGCCTAATTACTCTAGCTCATAACCCTATGGTTACTCAGGCCAATGTCAAGCTGGTCTATGAAGCGCTGAAAAGCTTGGATACACATGTCGTTTTCGATTACTGGCGCACTCCGACAGCAGAATTAGCCGATTATATTCTACCTGCAGCCTCAGGTTGGGAACGGCCGCATTTCAATGGCGCTGCCTGGGGTGTTCAGGCTGTGCCGGAGTCAATTTCCGGCGAATACGAGCATAAAACCGACTATGAAATATTCAGGGAGCTCGGGGGCAGGCTTGGACAGCAAAACGACTGGCCCTGGCGCAACCTAGAAGAAGTTTTTGATTACATGCTTGAACCAGTAGGAATATCGTTCAAGGAATTGATAGCTAAGGATGGTTTTCCTGAAGGGACAGGAAGGAAACACCAGTTTAAACAATATGAGCAGCGGGGTTTTGGCACTTCCAGTGGCAAGGCTGAGGTATACTCAACCATATTGGAAAAGCTGGGTTATGATCCCCTGCCTAAATATGAAGAACCGCCTGAGTCACCCGTATCAAATCCGCAAGTAGCAAAAGAATACCCACATATATTGATAACCGGGGGCAGATTCCTGCCAATGTTCCATTCGGAGTGGCGGCAGATAGATTCAGTGCGTAAAAGGCGCCCTCATCCGACGGTACAAATAAACCCTGAGACGGCTGAAGCTCATGGAATTGAAGATGGTGATTGGGTCTGGATTGAAACTAAACGCGGCAGAATCAGGCAGAAGTGTCAGTTTTTTAATGGCATTGATAAACGGGTAATACATATTGAACACGGCTGGTGGTTTCCGGAGCTGCCTGGAGAGGAGCCATGGTTACATGGGGTCTGGGAATCAAATGCTAACGTTCTTACAGACGACAATCCGGATGTATGCGGAGAAATTCATGGTGGTTGGCCATTAAGAACAGCACTATGCAAGGTGTATAAACAAAAACAATATTATTAGACGTTAGGGTGTTACGTTGATCATAGTAAACACATGCGTTTGTTGACAAAATCAACGTATTGAAGATAGTAGGGGTAGATCATACTAATTTAGGGCAGGTCAACAATGCAAGAGATTGCCAATAACATCTTTGCTGAAACGGGATTTCGTGGCTGCAATGTTGGTTTCATAGTCACAGAAGAAGGTGTAGTAATGATCGATACGCCTCAGTTGCCTGTTGACGCAATAAAATGGCGCGATGAAATAGCTAAGCATGGCGAAGTTCGTTATCTGATAAATACTGAGCCTCATGGTGATCATTTTAGCGGGAACCACTTCTTCGAGGGAGCGATAGTAGCCCATGAGGGAACAAGAACTGCTATAATTTCCGCCTCTGTTGATAATTTTATACAAGGTCTTCAGCAAAAATCCACAGAAAGCCTCTCTCTTGTTGATGGATTTGAGTTCCGGCCACCCACTGTTACATTTAATGATAGGCTAACACTCAGTTTGGGAGATCATATTATTAACCTGATTAACATGCCTGGGCACACCGCTTATCAAGTGGCAGTGGTTATCCCCGATAACAAGGTGGTCTTCACATCCGACAACATTTTTTACAAAGTACAAGCCTGGCTGCACGGTGCACTCCCATTTAAGTGGCTTGATTCACTGAAACAGTTGATGGAATTAGATGCTGATGTTTTGGTACCCGGTCACGGCGCTATTTGTGACCGCAGTTACATACCGGAGATGAGCTCTTTTATTCAAAAATGGATAGATGTAGTCACCACCGCCATCCAACAGGGGCTGAGTATGGAGGAGGCACAGGACACTATCTCTCTTCTGAAATATTACCCGATGGATAAGGGAAGTGAACCAATGGGAGAGCAAGTACAACGGATGAACGTAGCGCGCTTGTATCATGTTCTGCAAACCAGTACTAGTCGATAAACGGAGTCATTCCATAAGGAGAAAATATATGGACAAAATTCAGTTAGGCCCCAAAACCCTAATATACCCTATGCCAGTACTAGTAGTTGGATCAAACGTCAATGGCAAAGCCAATTTCATGGTTGCAGCATGGGGTGGTATAGCAAACGGCAACCCTCCCATGATTTCAGTAGCTATACGTCCGCAACGGCATACGCTCATAGGCATCAATCAGAACATGAGCTTTTCCATCAATGTACCTTCCGTGGATTTGATCAAGGAAACAGATTACTGCGGTATTGTATCTGGTTCTGAAGTAGATAAAGTGGAGGCGTGCAAATTCAGAGTATTCTATGGCAAATTGGAGAGCGCTCCCCTTATTGAGCAATGCCCCGTCAACCTAGAATGCAAAGTAGAGCATATTTTGGATTTGGGCAGTCATTCGCTGGTAATCGGGAGGGTTGAGCAAACGCATGTTTCCGAAGACTGTTTCACGGACGGTAATCCTGATGTTAATAAGATTCAACCGTTTATCTTCATAACACACCCAGCGGGAGAATATCGATCTTTTGGAGAGTATATAGCAAAAGCTCACAGTATCGGCCGTGAATTAGAAGCGAAGTAAAATTAGGATCCATCATAACCGGATAGTATTGATAATTGTTCTTCTTATCTATCAGACCATCCTTTACCCTTCAGTAGACCACGCACGTAAGCCATCTGCCCAACGTGCTGGAAATTGTCATTAATGACAGCCACAAATCGTGTGCTCACGGCAGGCATTCTGGGGATTTTGGGATTGCTTAGCTCCCTATCCAAATCGGATTCCGTTAACTTATTGCCAATGTAATACTTTGACCGCTCAAGCACGGCATGATGATAACCTATCAGAATTTCGCTATCTGGTGACTTAAACGCCGCTACATCCTCCGGATTGTGACCAAAGCCTGAGTCTCTGGGATCTGCGGAACGATCGAACTTGGAGTACCATTTATCTTTCATCCAGATTTGTTCCCTTTCGAACAAAGCCTGATTCATTCTATCCTGAGAGCGTGTTAAATGCCAAGCCAGCCAGCCAATACTGTTACAGTCAGAATTTGGTTGCTCATTTAGATCTTCTACTGTGAGCCCAGCAAGAATTCGCTCTAGCTCTTGAGATATTCGCTCAAATATGTTGGTGATAAACTGTTGCCATTTCATAATCGCCTCTCCAATAGCATCTACACTGTATCGGCATTATACCACCGCGGGCGTGGTTGGAGAGGAAAATGATGTTTGAAGACAGCTTGCAGGAATCTGTCTATAAGTTCAGTTTAATGATGGAAATCCGGATCAATAGTATTTTACGGATTTTCATTAGGGACTATTTCTTCAGGTACCAGCAGCGCGTGAGCTTTTTGGAGCCACTCCGGGATGGGGATCTCCTGGGGGCAAACTTCTACGCACTCCCCACACTCAGTGCACTGGTCTGCACGCTGTTCCTCTTTCAGCCCGCGTGGTCCACTATAAAAGAGGCGCCTGATTCGAAGATTGCCATACACTGATGCATCGTTGAAGAGCTCTAAGATTCTAGGAATTTCCACGCTGCTGGGGCAGGGCATGCAGTATCCACATTTGGTGCACGGTATAGGGTTTAATCCTTGGTAGGCTTCTCGAACTTGATCAATTAGAGTTATTTCATTGGCTGTTAGAACACCTATACCAGACCGATCTGCGGCAGCGATATTTTCCACCACCTGCCCCATGGTACTCATACCACTAAGAGCAACTGAAACTTCCGGCTGGTTCCAAACCCACTGCAGCGCCCATTCAGCCGGCGTGCGCTGATATTGAGCATTAGCCCACAGCTTGGCTACCTGCTCTGGCGGCCTAACAAGTCGTCCCCCTCGAATCGGTTCCATTACGACCACTGCCAGCCCTTTGTCCGCAGCATATTTGAGTCCTCTGGTTCCCGCCTGGTGATCTATGTCCATATAGTTGTATTGAATCTGGCAAAGAGTCCAATTATCATATGCGTCTATTATATCCCTGAAGACCTCATAAGTATCGTGGAAAGAGAACCCCAGATGGTCAAAGCGACCACGGGCCATTTGGTCCTCGGCCCAGCTTAGCACGCCCAGGTCCCGCACTTTGGACCAACTGCCAGCATTCAAACCGTGTAATAGATAAAAATCGAGCTTATCGGTTTGCAATCGCTCAAGCTGTTCGTTGAAATATCGGTCAAAGTCGTCAGCTGACTCAACAGACCGGGAAAGTAGTTTCGTTGCCAATTTCATTTTCTCCCGGTATCCGTCCTGGAGTGCCCGACCGACTATTCGCTCGCTCTGCCCTAAGTGATATGGGTAAGCTGTGTCGAGATAATTGACGCCGTGATCAATGGCATATCGAATCATCTGGATAGACTGTGGTTCATCAACATTTGCCTCGCTACCTTCCATTGACGGCAATCTCATCGCACCAAAGCCGAGCGCCGATACTTCCCAATCCAGCTTACCAAACTTCCTATATTGCATTGGAATCTCCTCAATCGATAGCTACGAATAAGGTTGTTGTGACATTATACCACCGTAGATCCGGTTGGCAAGAGTAAGTGAAATCTATCTGAATTTGATAAGTTGGATGTTAGTTTGGTACCATTACTATAGCTTACTGATGAGAATGAGTAGAAAATGATTATAGAAACGATGGTTTTAGGCCCTACCAGCTCCAACTGTTTCATAGTTGGTTCTGAAAAAACGAAAGAGGCGATGGTTATCGACCCCTCCGCCGAAGCACAGATGGTTGTTAACACGGCAACAGAGATGGGATTTAAGATAACCACCATCGTTGCCACTCATAGCCACGCCGATCACATCGGGGCCATCAGCGATATTCGAGATATTACTGGCGGAGCGTACATCAAACACGCCACTTGGCGAGACCCGGAAACAACAATGCGATGGGCTCACTTAGCGGGGCCTTCGTTTAAGATGCCACCGCCTCCCGATAGGACTGTCGATGGTGGCGATACCATAGAAATAGGTGATTTGAGCTTTGAGGTTATTCATACCCCTGGTCATTGCCCGGATGGTTTATCCCTTTATGGGCACGGTGTTGTGTTCTCAGGAGACACTTTATTCAATATGGGTATTGGACGTTACGATTTTACCGACTCCGTTTACGAGGATCTGATGAATAGCCTCAAAGAAAAGTTAATGGCCCTGCCCGACGAAACTATCGTTCTATCGGGCCACGGGCCACAAACTACTATTGGTTATGAGCGTAAACACAATCGGTTCCTGCAATCCTATTAAACCAGGCAAATATATACATTATACGCAGTTAAGTTCGAGGATAGCTGGGGGATGTACTTGTTTCATTTTTTCAGCTTTAAGGTTTTTAGTATTTTTGTCCATATCGATTCACTGGGATAGTCATCATCGTCATGCCTCGCAAACTGGCATTCCTCGTTAACGCAGACATGCTGCTTATTATCCTTATCATGCATAAACGACAACATCCCGCATTCGGGGCAACTCTCATATTGGAATGGATTCTCTGTTACCACATCTACACCTCCGTACAATATTAGTATACTACCACAGATTAGGCTGGGGAATAGAATTAGCCCGCTAAAGTTTGAGGATAGCTCGAAGCTGTATCCCGCTTATCGGTTTATTAAAAATATAGATGACGTTAGTTTACGGGAAACAACCTAACTGACAACTCGCAATCTTAATATTGATTTCATTAGCTGTGTCCCCAACCTGCTTAGGAGTGACGCTGTGCTTCTTGGCTATCTGAAAAGCCACAGCACAGGGGAGTTTACCGTCAACCAGAGAGGTCCTTATTTCATCTTCTATTGCTTTATTCATAGGTCTACCATCCATTCTTTTACCATTTCTATCATTCTATGCTTTCCCCCCCCTTAGGATTGAGGGTGCATGAGTAAAAAGTCAGTCACCGACTTAAGAAGAGTACGCTTTTATTCTTACCTCCGCTGGTACTCTGCGACCTGGACTGTCACCTCTTGCTGCAGCAACTCCAACATTCTCTCCAACTGCTTCCGCTATCTCCGCAACATTTCTATCGGAAAATCCCGGACAGAGCAAAACTGAATGAATGCCCTCTTCTTTAACAAGCCTCTTGCATTCTTCAACTGCTTGAACTTGATTCTTAACCACTACCGTAAAGAGTTTATACATGGCTGTTTCTACCAGACTCCTGTGCTTCTCTGGCTCTGCATCCGGAGCATGGGCAAGGAAGGCTGCTTTAAATGTCATATTCATTACCTCCTAATCAAGTATAAGTCGCACGCGTTATACCGCCACAGGCCTGTCAGTTATGTCTCGATTGGTGACACCCATTACATAGGTTACCTTCACTTCACCTCTGCCCAGATCGATGAGTACCTCCACTCGTTAGGATTAACGTTAGGGCTATCTGTTATGAGTGCTGTTCAATAGTATGGCGCACCGTCTCCAGCAGTTGATCGGGTTCATGGACGATCTGACAGTCTTCCACGATTTGATCGGCATGCAGTCCTGCATCGGTAAACGGTGTGGCTATAGCTATTACGTTCATGCCGGCAGCTTTGGCTGATTTTACGCCGTTGACCGAGTCCTCTAAGACAAGGCACTCCTCGGACAAAACCTCAAGCTTGTCCTTGGCCAGCAGGTATGACTCGGGGTGCGGCTTGCCATATTTAACATCATCTCCTGAAACTATGATATCTATGTTGGTTTCAAGGCCGAGAGAATGCGTTACATGCAATACCGCATCGCGCGGCGACCCGGTTACTATTCCGACAAGGCAAGTTTTGCTGGCCTCCCGCAGCAGGTCAACGGTATAGGGCCACTGGTTGTCTTTGAGTGTTTTGGGGTCGGCCACCATGCCAGGATATATCTCCACCCATATTCTTCTAAGCACCAGCGATGGTGTTTCCGCATCGTACTGCTGCATCAATAGGCGCAGATCACCTTCTAAATCCAGCTTATCCATAATATATTTTGAGGCTATGTCCTGCTGGGCGCCAATTATCTCTTTGTACGCTTCGACAGCTTTTTCATCGGGCTGATCCAGATTTCTAAGGCGCTGCACTGCCATGGAGTAGGCAAGTGCTTTCATCTTTTCTGTTTGCACCAGAGTACCGTCCAAATCAAATAAAAAGGCTCGTATCATATATACCATCATCCTATCTAAGGATTAGTTAATAATGGGTTCTCTGCTTAAAGATGCCTCAACATCCTTATTAACCAGGTTGCGGGGAACTTCGCCGCGCAGTACATCAAGAATATTGCTTGCCGCAACCATGGACATGGCCGAGCGCGTCTCATGCGTGGCTGAGGCTGTATGGGGCGTCAGCACAACGTTATCCATCTGGGCAAGTCCCGCGCTCAAGTCGGGCTCGAATTCAAACACATCCAGCGCCGCGCCCGCAATCTCATCGCTTGCCAGCGCTTCAACCAGTGCTTTTTCATCAACAACGGGACCTCGCGAGGTATTGATGAGGTACGCCGTTTTTTTCATCATGGCAAGCTGTTTTTGCCCGATAAGATGCTTTGTTGATGGCAGCAAAGGAACGTGAATCGAAATGAAGTCCGACTCCTTAATGATAGAGTCTGTGTCGGCAAAACCGGCCTGATACGTTTTCTCAAACGCCCCGTCTCTGTTTATATCGTGGTAGAGGATGTTCATACCCATAGCCTTGGCCCTCTGAGCAACGCCTATGCCGATGCGGCCCAACCCGATAATGCCCAGCGTTTTCCCCTTTAACTCTGCCCCCAGAAAGAGCATCGGAGCCCAGCCTTTGTATTTGCCCAAGCGGGTGTATTTATCGGATTCTGGTATGCGCCGGGCGATTGCCATCAATAAAGCAAAGGTATGTTCGGCGACGGCGTCCGTCAGAATGTCCGGGGTATTGGTAACGGGGATGTTTGCCGCGGTGGCGGCTTTAAGGTCGATATTATCATAGCCAACGGCGTAGTTGGCGATGACCTTAAGATTGGGATTAGCGGCGATGACTTCCTCATCGATCCTGTCTGTGAGTAGGCAGAGCAGGGCGTCACACCACTTAACACCGTCCAATAACTCGTCTTTGGCAATAACCCTGTCTTGAACGGATACCTTAACCTGGCAATACTGCTCAAGTAGATCGATGCCGGATCGTGGTATTATCCTGGTTACGAATACTTTTGGCTTCATTCGCCCTCAATACAGGTGCAGTCTTTTACCGACTTACCGCATTTTAAGCAGATTTTGCAGAGCGGGCATTTATCCAACTTGCCCATTTTTACCGCCTTGTAGCCGCACTTATCACATATATAGCTGTGTTCTACTTTTTCATCATTCATTTCTTTGCCTTAAGCACGTCTTTGACTGATTTGATTATGTTGGCGGAGGTAAGGCCAAACTTCTCAAGCAGCTGATTCGGCTCACCCGACTCGCCGAACGTATCCATGATACCCACTCTTCTTGCGGGAACGGGGTAGTTTTCTCCTAAGCACTCGGCGATGGCCCCGCCCAGGCCGCCGGTGACCTGGTGCTCTTCGACGGTAACGACGGCACCTGTGTTTTTGGCTATATTTGTTATAGTTTCCACATCCAACGGCTTTATGGTATGGCAATTAACCACCGCTGCCGATATATTCTCGTTCTCAAGCTCGAGTGCTGCCAGCAGCGCCTGATACACAAGAATGCCACAGGCAACTATGGCAACATCTTTTCCTTCTCTAAAAACCTCTGCCTTGCCTATGGTAAACGGCGTCTTGTCCGTCGTCATTACAGGGGACTTGTCCCGGGCAAATCGTATGTAAGCAGGCTTATCTATCCTGCCGGCAGCAACAGTTGCCTTCTGCGCCTCGACCGCATCACAGGGTACGATAACCATCATATTGGGCAGCGCTCGCATGATGGCGATGTCCTCCAGCGCCTGATGTGTGGCGCCATCGGGCCCCACCGATATTCCTGCGTGGGCGCCGCCGATTTTTACGTTTTGCTCGTTGTAGCAAATGGTTGTGCGTATCTGCTCCCAGCATCTACCGGGACAGAACATGGCGTAAGAGGAAACAAACGGGATTTTGCCCACGGCGGCCAGCCCCGCAGCCAATGTCACCAGGTTCTGCTCGGCAACACCGACCTCGATAAACCTGTCGGGGAACCTGTCCTTGAAAAGCTTGATTCTGGTTGAATCCGTTAGGTCAGCGCACAGCACAACCACATTCTCGTTCTCTTCGCCGAGCTGTACTAGGCCGTGGCCATAGCCGTCCCTGGTGGGCAGCTGTTTTGTGCTCTCACTGTATAAATCATCAACTAAAAACATGGTCTTGTTTATCATTAATCTTTTCCCCGGGTAATCGTCTCGCGCAATTGCTCAAGCTCGGCAAGGGCGATTTTCCCTTGCTCCGGCGTTGGCGGCTTGCCATGCCATTCGTAATCATTTTCTATAAAGGAAACGCCTTTGCCGGGAACGTTGTTTGCGATGATCATGGCAGGTTTCCCTTTAAGCTCTTTAGACTTACTTAAAGCCGAGATCATCTTTTCCATGTCGTTGCCGTCGACCTCAATCACATGCCAGTTGAAGGCAAGATATTTGTCTTTTACAGGATCGAGCGGCATAACGTCTTCTGTTGTGCCGTCTATCTGAATGTAGTTTCTGTCCAGTATTACGGTTAGGTTGTCCAGCCGGTTTTTGGCGGCGAACATGACACCTTCCCACAGATTGCCCTCGTTGTGTTCGCCGTCGCCGGTGAGGCAAAAGACGTAGTTGGGTTTGCCGTCCATCTTAAGGCCGTAGGCAATGCCCGCCGCCTGGGACAGGCCCGATCCAAGCGGGCCGGAGCTGGTCTCAAGGCCGGGAAGGGCTACCCTGTGGGGATGGCCCTGCAGGCGTGTCCCCAGCTTTCTTAGGGTCATCAGCTCATCGACGGGGAGGTAGCCGGCATTGGCCAATGTGGCATACAATACAGGGCAGATATGCCCGTTTGACAGAATGAAGTAATCGCGCTGGGGCCAGCCCGGTTTTTGGGGATCGTGCTTCATTATATTATAGTAAAGCGCGGTCAGTACATCGGCCATTCCCAGCGAGCCGGCGGTATGCCCCGACTTTGCCTCAACCAGAGACTTAATTATGTCCTGTCTTATCTTATTTGCCAGCAGCCTAAGCTCTTTTACGTCGGTAATTTTCTGCAAAGGGCGTCTCCCAAACCGGTTAAAAGTGCAACAAGGATAATCCATGTGATTACGGTAGTCAATAGCTACCTTGACTTTAAATAAGCTATTCCTTAATATCTAGAAACTTAAAAAGTACTGCCAAAAAGGGGGAGACCATGGAACTGGGAATGATCGGCATGGGACGCATGGGAAGCAATATGGCAAGGCGCCTGCTTAAGGGCGGGCACGGCATCACCGCATGGGACCCCGTAAAAGAAGCTATTGCAGCGATTGTCGCCGAAGGAGCTACAGGAGCAACATCAATAGCTGACCTCGCCGGCAAGCTGAAATCGCCCCGGGTTATCTGGATGATGGTGCCCTCGGGCGAGCCCACTGAAACCACTGTCAACGACATAGCGGGGCAGTTATCCAAAGGCGATGTGATAATAGACGGCGGCAACTCCAACTACAAGGACAGCATGCGCCGGGCAAAGGCTCTATCGCAATACGGCATCGGTTTTCTGGATGTGGGAACCAGCGGCGGCATCTGGGGACTGAAAGAGGGCTACTGCCTGATGGTCGGCGGCGAAAAAGGGGCCTATCAGCGTATGGAGCCTATATTCCAAACGCTGGCGCCATCGCCTGATCAGGGGTATGGGTATGTCGGCCCCAGCGGCGCCGGTCACTTCGTCAAGATGGTGCACAACGGAATCGAGTATGGCTTGATGCAGGCCTACGCCGAGGGGTTTGAGCTGATGCAGGCTAAGCAGGAGTTTGGTTTGGATCTACATCAGATTGCTCAGATATGGCAATATGGCAGCGTTGTGCGCTCCTGGCTACTCGATCTGGCGGCCGCGGCGCTTAAGGACGACCCGCAACTGGAAGGACTTGAGGCGTATGTTGACGACTCCGGCGAAGGCCGCTGGACGGTGCAGGAGTCCATCGAGCTGGCAGTTCCAATTCCGGTTATTGCACAGGCGCTGCAGGCCAGGTTCAGATCCAGACAGCCGCAGCCT
>DAOUZV010000112.1 GCA_030665485.1 Chloroflexota bacterium
ACAGGTTCGGCAATAGTTAAAATCTCATTTGGTTCGTGCTGTAAATCTCCATCCATGGTAACCACTACATCAGCACCGTTAGCCTTGGCCGCCTCAAAACAAGTTCTGGTGGCTGCCCCTACTCCCCTGTTTGTACTATGCCTTACAACCAAGGCTCCGGCCGCTTCGGCCACCTTGGCGGTATCATCCGATGAGCCATCGTCAACCACAATAACCTGGCCAACAAGCTTTTTGGCTTCAGTTACAACCCTGCCCACAAAACGCTCTTCGTTAAAGCATGGAATAGCAACTACAACCTTAGGAGGCTTTGGCCCCTCGGGTACATACCCGGTTTTTGGAGACAATATATAATTCTCTGCTTTCTGTTCAACCAATGAACTTGCTATATCGCTGTGCAATAGCGTTTATCCCAAATATAATAAAATACATCACCAAATTTTACAATGTTAGCTTCTGCTTCAAGGGATCCCGTTTTAACTGACGGTATACTATTTCTAGAAAGCCCGCATAAAGAAAGGGGATAAAGGATATAACAGGGTAATAAGCATCCCAACCCACACCTACCAACATAATAGGCGAGCTGGCCAATAAACTATACAACGCTGTCACCAGAATGGATAGACACACTCCAACCCCTAAGCCATACCACCAGTTATGCCGTGGAGAACGCAACACCCGATAACATGTCTTAGTCACTACCACGGCAGCCACAAGGCCAGCTATTGCCCCGATAACTCCCGTGCTGGCATATAACTCAAGATAAGCATTGTGGATTTGCGTGCGCTCATAGAAAATCTCCCCGCCATTATACTGGACGGGGAAATACCCTAGCCCTATGCCTGTAAACCACTTACCTTGAAGCATATCAACAGCGCCTCGCCATATAGGCAATCGCACTGACATGCTATATCCAGTAAATAGATAGCCCCAAGAGTAAGAAGTAGCAATGATAGTCAACGCTATAAGCGGGAAGGTAGACAAGACCATAAATATCTTGAGTGCCTTATGTTTGGCAAAAAGTCCCAGTCCAAGGAATAATAACCCTACTAAGAGCAGAAACTGTGCGACAGCCTCACTGCTTTTAAACAAGGGGAAGGCATGGCTTGGCGGGTGGGGCCTGCTGCCTATAAAATAGAAAACGGCAGTTATAACAAGGAGTGCAATGCTAAAACTCATGCCGAATTTAACCAGCGCTGCGGGATTGGGATGATTGAGTATAGAATAATATAATGCAATTAAAAGCAGTAGTCCTTGAAAAGCCCCCAAGCTCATCGCCCGATCGGGAGATGCAAGCAGCCCCACTAGAGCACCTATCAAAAAGATAGCTATTGGCCAATCAAAAGCCGTTCGCCTGCTTACATGGCCGCGTAACTTCAAACGAAGCAGAAAAGAGAGATAAACTACTGCTATTCCTATCCATAGAAGTGGTGTTTGGTATCCTAGTAGTACTACTATATAGAGAGCTATAGATATGATAAAAACCCATATAAACTGATGGGCAAGCAGAAAAGCAGCAACAGCTGAAATGATAGATGCTGGCCGGTTATTGGTGAGCAATCGACAGCCACCTCAAGGCAATAATTAGCGCCGTATATTTCCTGAATACGGAGAGTGCACTAGTAGTCAACTGAATACTCTCAAATGAGCAACATGTAATTGTATCAGTCTTCGTATTATGGGTCAATCTGCTCAACAAGCTGGAGATTTCAGTAAATTGAGCTATTACGGCACAATAGAAATGTATCAGTTCAGCTTCAGCACGCTTAAAAAAGCCTCTTTGGGAACCTCCACCTTGCCTATATACTTCATCTTTTTCTTGCCCTCTTTCTGCTTCTCAAGCAGCTTGCGTTTACGAGTTATGTCACCTCCGTAGCACTTGGCCAGCACATCCTTCCGTATGGCCGGTATATCGGCGCGGGCAACGATGCGGCTGCCCACGGCCGCCTGAATGGGCACCTTGAACATTTGGCGAGGAATAACCTCTTTTAGCTTGGCCACCATCGCCTTGCCCACATCATGCGCCTTTGCCGGGGTCACAATGCGGCTGAAGGCATCGACAAGCACATCGTTCACCAGCACGTCAAGCTTGGCCAGTTTTGCCGGCCTATAGCCGATGAGGCTGTAGTCCAGCGAGGCATATCCCTGGCTGCGACTCTTGAGCTGATCGTAGAAAACTGTCAGCATGGAGCGTAGAGGTATCTCGAAATCGAGTTGCACGCGCTGTCCCAGCTCACCCAGCATGCCATGCTGACCCAGATATTCGGTATGCTTGTAAACGCCCTCGTATTCCAGCGCCAGCTCCATCAACGAGCCAATGAACTTCGACGGCGTAATAATCGATACCCTGACCCACGGCTCCTCAAGCGTTTCGATCTCCATCGGCGGCGGCATTTGAGACGGGTTAACCACTTCCAGCTTTTCGCCTTTGGTGGTGGTAACGGCAAAATTGACCCCGGGCGAGGTTACCAGCAGCGCCATGGCAAACTCTCTTTCGAGCCTTTCGCGGACGATGTCCATATGCAGCAGGCCCAAAAATCCGCAGCGGAACCCGTGGCCCAGAAGCGGGCTTGATTCCTGCTCATACGACAGGGAGGCATCATTGAGGCTCAGTTTGTCCATGGCCTCACGCAGATCATGGTAATCCTCCGGCTCGGTGGGATACAGCCCGGCAAACACCATCGGCTTGGCGGGACGGTAGCCGATTAAAAGCTGCGATGCACCATCTGCAACCGTGGTGACGGTATCTCCGACGCGGCATTGGCCCACGCTCTTAAGGCCGGTGGCGACATATCCCACGTCGCCGGCCGACAGTTCCTTTACCGCACAGGGCTCCGGCGCGAAGTATCCGACCTCCAGAGCCTCCATCACCGTTCCCTGCCCCATCAGGCGAAGACCGGCGCCATGACGGATATTTCCATCCACCACACGAACATAGGCGACCACGCCTTTATACGGGTCATAGTGCGAGTCGAACACCAGCGCACGCAGCGGCGCTTTGTCGTCGCCGCCGGGCGGCGGCACGTGCTCGATTATCCTCTCAAGCACCCCGGATACGCCCACCCCGCTCTTGGCGCTTATCAGCAACACATCGTTGGCTTCGTAGCCCAGCACTTCCTCTATTTCCTCAAGAACGCGCTCCGGGTCGGCGGCCTGCAGATCGATCTTGTTGGCGACCGGAATTATCTCCAGGTTTTGCTCCATGGCAAGGTAGACGTTGGCTATTGTCTGCGCCTGAATGCCCTGCGCCGCATCGATAACCAGAACCGCTCCCTCACAGGCGGCAAGCGTACGCGACACCTCGTATGAGAAATCAACGTGTCCGGGGGTGTCGATCAGGTTCAGCCTATACGTTTTACCATCTGAAGCCGTGTAGTTGAGCCGCACCGCCTTGGCCTTGATGGTGATGCCCCGCTCGCGCTCCAGATCCATGCTGTCCAGCACCTGCTCGCGTATTTCACCCTGACGCATGGCGCCGGTAAGCTCGATTAAGCGATCGGCAAGGGTGGACTTGCCGTGATCAATATGGGCTATAATACAAAAGTTTCTGGTTAACGATTGATCCATAGTTCAACTTTGCCGTTATATATTCGTGATACTGATTGAAATTTGAACAAGCCTTTTAATCACGTATATTAATCCGGTAAAAACCTCCAAAATACTTCATTACCCAGTAGCCTGCCGCGCGGCGTAAGGCTGAGGCTTTTGGCATCACATTCAACCAAGCCCAAACCGGCCAGCTCTTCGAGTTGATCACTATATCGATCAAGTAAGTTCAAATTGAACCGGCTATTGATATCGCCGACATCAACGCCTCTGGTCAACCTCAAACCCAGAATGACTGCCTCAGCAAGCTCAATCTCCGGCCCGATGCGTTCTTCCATTTCACGAACATTCGACTTGGAGCTGCTTAAACAGTCCAGATATTTGTCCAGGTCCGAGGTGTTGGCATAGCGGCGTCCATCCATGTACGAGTGCGCGGCGGCGCCCATGCCCAGGTAGTCCCCGCCCAGCCAGTAAACCATGTTGTGCTTACACTCGTATCCCGCCAGCGACCAGTTGGATATTTCATAGTGGTTGTATCCGTATGGCTTCAGCATCTCCTCGGCCGTTTCGTACTGGTCGGCGGTGGCGTCTGTATCAAGTTTATCCACCTGCCCACAGGCAATGGCCTTATGCAAAGGTTCATCGCCATCAAGCGTCAGCGGGTAAAGCGACAGGTGCTGCGGGGTAAGGCTGATTAATTCCTCGAGCATATGTTGCCATTGGCTTATGGTGCG
>DAOUZV010000167.1 GCA_030665485.1 Chloroflexota bacterium
GCCGACTTCTGCGAGGGTGCGCCCATACATACAGATGATCACCCGATACTGCAGTTCTCCGCCCCCAAGAGCCTGTATACGGAAACCGGCTATGTCGATAACCTGCGCAGCCTGCAGAAGTCGGCACAAAAGATAGAGGACGTTGATTCGTTAATTTCCTATATACCGGATGATGCGATTTTTATACGGGAGATGGCAGATCAAAGAGCATTATTTAAACATTATACAGATGCCATAATCAATATATGGCAAGGCGCTTACGGTGAAGCAATAAATGCATTTGAAGCTATGCTGAGTACCGGGGCCAACGACGCCTTGTCTCATGGACTGCTGGGCGTCAATTACGCACGTAATGGAGACTCGGATCCAGCTGTAACTCATTTAGAGCAGGCCGTTGCTCTTAATCCAACAGATGCCATGACATGGCTTTACCTGGGTGAAGCGTACACGAATTTGCAGCGTCATGAAGATGCCATTGATGCCTATAACAATGCCATAGCCCGAGCGGGCGGAAACGTGTTTCTATATATAGGCCGTGGCAACGTACACCGTGATGCCGATGACTACGATACGGCGATTGCCGATTACAATACAGCCATCGATCTATACCCCGGTGATGATGGGGACGATTTAGCCTATTCCTACCGCGCCTCCGCCTATCTGGGCAAAGGGAGCGAGGAAGATCGGGCACTGGCTTTAAGTGATGTGAATAAAGCGATAAACATTAACTCAAGGCAAGCACTGGCTTATACATATCGCGGGCGGATTTACTATGAAATAGGAAAGGATGCCGGAGAAGCTGCAGCGACCCTGCGTTTTAACAGGGCTATCGCCGAGTTTAGGAAGGCCATATCTATAAATCCTGGCCTGAGTAGGCCATATCTGTATGAAGGGTTTGTTCAATTGGAATTGGGCGATACTGGACGGGCCATCAGCAGTGCGACTCAGGCCATAGAGAGAAACCCATCTTATGCCGAGGCCTATTACTTTAGGGGCGGACTAAAGTTGGGGATGGTAGAGGGTCACAGCGACCCCAATTCTGTAAGGCAGGACGTGCTGTTTGATTTCGAGCAGTTGGTCACCTTGGCACCCCATTCCGCGTTTGCTGCTGCTGCTGCTGCGAGCCTGAGCGATTTTGTTCTAAATATAAGAGATGAGTTGCCGGACGACCCGGCTGATGACACAGCCGATCATGCGACGCTCTACGCCTTTAGGGGATGGGCGCATTCCATTAGTTACAGGGCCTCAGACGATGATTTATATAAAACCGCTGCAATAGCCGACTTTGACAAGGTTATTGAGCTTGCGCCCGGAACTCAGGTGGCGCAATTTGCACTGGCCGCCAAGGCCAGCCTGCAGGACGAACAGTAGCGTAGAATCAGCCCTCACCACGCCACGGCCCACTCGCAGTTTTAGCAATTACCCCTTTCGCTAAATGTAACCATTGACAAACCTCTTCTTTGGTGTTTTAATTGAATGAGCGCTCACTCAGCAATATAAGGTTGGGTTAATTGCCCGTTCAAAGCAACCATAAAAAGAAAGAGGCCATCACCAAGCGACGCAAGCGTCAGATTATTGCCGCCGCCCGCGAGGTTTTTTCCCAAAAAGGGTTCTCAGAAGCCACCACGGCCGAGATCGCGCAGCAGGCCGGTGTATCCGAGGGCACCATCTATAACTACTTTGAGAGCAAGCGCGATCTACTGGTATCGCTTATCGGCGGCTATGCACTGGATGAATCGCTGCTTAACCTGTTTAAAAGCCCTTCTATCAACAATATAGAATCGTTGCCTGCAGTTCTTGAGGACCGCATTGAAATAGGATTTGAAAACTCCGATCTATTAACGCTGCTTCTGGCCGAGATACAACGCACTCCAGAGTTCGGCGAACAGTACGCGAGGCAGGTGCTGGTTCCAGGGCTGGCGCTGCTCAAGGCATACCTGGATATGCGTGTGGGCAACGGCACGCTGAGGCCGGTCGACACCGAGGTCGGGTCACGCATAATCGTTGGAATGGTGGTGGGGCTCATCGCCGTGCATCAGATTGAGGGAGATGGGGGCTTTTTGAGCAAGTATTCCATTAAGGATTTGGCTGAAGAAGTGGCCAATATTTTAACTGTAGGACTTGGAACGAAGAAATGATGGAGCGTTTGGGAGGGTAGATGAGCGTGTTTTTGGGCATAGACATCGGCTCGATTGATGCGAAGCTGGCGCTTATCGATGGCAAGGGCCAAATATCCCATCTTGACAGCGAGAGGGTGACCACCGGCCCGCGTGATGCGGTGGTGGCGCTTATGTCCAGGTTAAGCGATAAGCACAGCCTCGATGACATTGCCACCGTCGGCGTATCCGGCTCGGGCAAGGTGTCCATCCCAGAGGAGCTTAACTGGCTGCAGTGCAGTAACTCGCTTTCAATCGCTTCTGGCGTTCTACACTCCCATCCCGATGCCAAGACCATCATCATGATCGGTGGGCAAAGCTCGCTTGTCATCGAACTGGAGGACGGGCTCAAGAAACCGTGGCAGGTCAACTCCAATCCGCTTTGTGCTGCCGGGACAGGGCGTTTCATAGAGCAGCAGGCGTACCGTTTGGGCATCAACCTTAACGATTTTTCGCGTATCGCGCTTGAATTTGAAGAAAAACCGCCCCGAATCGCGGCGCGCTGCAGCGTTTTCGCCAAGACCGACCTTATTCATCTGCAGCAGAAGGGTGTGCCGCTGGGCGCCATGCTCTACTCGCTGAGCGACAGCATAGCCCGCATGGTCGCTTCCTTCAAACGGGGCGAGTATAAGGAGCCGATCTACTTCGTGGGGGGTGTTGCCGCCAACGAGGCGATAGTCCGTTCCGTAAACGAGGTCATATCCGATCGCAACAAAAGAGAGGCCAAGGTCACAGTTCCCGAAAACCATACCTACATGGAGGCCATAGGCGCGGCGCTGCTGGCGCGCAACTCCGGCAAGAC
>DAOUZV010000031.1 GCA_030665485.1 Chloroflexota bacterium
GGATAAATAAAGCTATAATGCTTTCAATTTGCTCAATACTCAAAACGCAACTGTGTGTATTTAGCTCTATGGCCACAACGTCTATACGCCGGTGAGCTGGCAAATCGCCGTGTTTTTGCAGATACATTTGAGCGGTTGGTATTAGTTTCTATTTTTCGACTGGTGCTCATTTGCTTTGCTCTATAGCTTTTTTTACCGGGACAAACGATTTGCGGTGGATAGGGCACGCACCGCATTGTGCAAGCTTGTCCATATGCTGTTTGGTAGGGTAGCCCTTGTGCCGGGCAAAACCATAACCTCGGTAAATGCTATCTACCCCCATCATATAATGGTCTCTCGTTACTTTGGCGATAATAGAGGCAGCGGCTATGGAAACACACTTGCCGTCTCCGCGGATTATGTTTTTTTGAGGGATATTGACGTTTGGCAGTTTCACCGCGTCGATCAACACGAAATCAGGCTGCGTTTTTAGTTGGGCTATAGCCAGTTGCATGGCTGTGCGGACAGCATTACCCATTCCATAAGTATCGATTCCCTCGGGAGTGACCGAGCCAACACCGACCGCCAATGCATCAGCCATTATCGCGTCATAAAGATACTCCCGTTTTCTTTCGGTCAGTTTTTTGCTGTCGTTAACAAGGTCAATCCAGTCAAAATGGATATTAAGACGGAGTATAACGGCGGCGGCCATTACCGGCCCTGCCAACGGTCCGCGTCCCACCTCATCAACTCCGGCTATAAGGTTATGGCCGTTTTCTATAAGTAAATATTCTTCAGCAAAATCAGGTAAGTTATCCAAATGCATATCCAACGGCAAAATGCTATCATAGGATATGTTGGCTGTCAACGTAAATTTACATTGACAAACTGAGGCTTACACATATATTATTATGGAGACTTATCATGGCTGATTTTGCTGCGCTGCAAAGCACCCTCGGTGTTACGTTTAAAAACGCCTCCTTACTAGAGCAATCGCTCATTCATCGGTCCTATCTCAATGAAAACTCTGACGAGATGCCCTCAAACGAACGTTTGGAATTTTTAGGCGATGCCCTAATTGGACTTGCCGTTGCCGATGATTTGTACCGGCGTTTCCCTGAGCTTCAGGAGGGAGACCTTACAAAACTACGTGCTGCTGTCGTATGCAGGGACAGTCTGGCTGAAGTCGCTCGTTCATTAGACCTGGGCGATTATCTATATCTTGGCCATGGAGAACAACAGGGTGGTGGTAGAAAGCGCGAGCGTAATCTGGCCTGTGCTTTTGAAGCATTGATAGGAGCTGTTCTACTGGATAGAGGCTACGATGTTGCCAGGGAATTATTACTAAATCTGCTCAGAGAAGCGATCGATCAAGCGGCTGAGCAGTTGGACGTAATGGATTACAAGTCCAAGCTTCAGGAGATTGTGCAGGCGCAACATCAGCTAACACCGAAATATAGAGTAGTAAACATGACTGGTCCTGATCATGATAGGGAGTTTACAATTGAGGTGACTGCAGGAGACAGAGTTATTGGCACGGGATTGGGCAAGAGCAAGCAGCAGGCCGAGAAAGATGCCGCGCGGGTTGCACTTGAGACATTGAGTGAGGGGGACAGCGCTGTTTAATCTAAAAAAGACCTTAAAAAGATCCAGAGAGTCGTGGTTTGGCAAGGTTAAAAACCTGTTTGCAGGCCATAAAATAGATGAGGAACTCTGGGAAGAGCTTGAGCAGATATTGATTGCTGCAGATGTGGGAGTAAGCGCGACTTGCCAGATTATTGAACGCGTAAAGGAAAGGGCTGAACGCGAAAAACTCAAAGATACCGGTCAGGTATATGCGGCTATTAAAGATGAGATGATAGCGATACTTACTGAGTGCAGCGTTAGTGACAATGATAAAACTGAGCAGAATGGGAACGGGCCCGCCATAGTTTTAGTGGTTGGGGCAAACGGCGTTGGCAAGACCACTGCCATCGCCAAGCTGGCTCATATGTATAAAAAAGAGGGTAAGCGGGTTATTCTGGCTGCTGGTGATACGTTCAGGGCGGCTGCCATTGATCAGCTAAAAATATGGGGAGACCGGCTCAAAATCGATGTAGTCAGCCACCAGCCTGGCGCTGACCCTGGAGCTGTAGTATATGATTCTGTTCGGGCGGCCACAAGTCGTGGGCATGATGTTCTGATTATAGATACCGCCGGCAGGTTACACACAAAGTCAAATTTGATGGAAGAACTTAAAAAGATAAATCGCGTCATAACCAAGTCTGGTGGCACAATCGGGCAATCTTTGCTGGTTCTTGACGCAACTACTGGCCAAAATGGTTTGATGCAGGCCAAGCATTTTACGGATGCGGTGGGGGTAAACGGCATCATATTAACCAAACTTGATGGAACCGCCAAAGGCGGCATAGTTCTGGCAATTTGCGGGGAACTAAAAATGCCGATATTGTATTTAGGGACGGGCCAGGATTTGGGTGATCTGGCCCCGTTTGATGCAAAGGGCTTTGTTGAAGCGTTGTTTGCATCTTAGAAACTCTCTTATTCAAACTACAAGCGGGAAAGGGGGCAGGTAAAATATGTCCAATGAGACAGATGCCAACGGGCGATTGGACGATATTCTAGCTGGCTATGGAATAGAGAGAAGCAATATAATTCCTATTCTTCAAGCTGTTCAGGCCGAATTCGGTTATCTATCCGTGGGATCTATATCAGCCATCGCCAAGTATTTGCGCTTATCCGAAAGCGTGGTCTATGGTGTGAGCACCTTTTATGCTCAATTCAAGTTCGTTCCCGTAGGCAAAAGGTTGATACGTGTCTGCAGGGGTACTGCCTGTCATGTGCGCGGTGTTTCAAGAGTATTGGATGAAACATCCAAGCTGTTGGGCATTGACCCGGGCGAAACCACTGCTGATCTGGAGTATAGCTTGGAATCCATAGCCTGTTTCGGTTCGTGCGCTCTGGCGCCGGTGATGGTGGTTAACGAGAATGTTCACGGCAAAGTAACACCTGACAGGGTGAAGAAAATACTGGGTAAGGATTGATAACCATGGGCAAAACATCTGATTTTAAAGATATAAAAGAAAAGGCTATTAAATCATATGAATCATGGCGACAGTCTGAGCCGGTACGAATAATTGTCGGAGCCGGCACCTGTGGCCGTGCTGCCGGTGCGGATGCTGTAATAGAGGCACTCAAAGATGAGCTTGAAAGGCGCCAGATAAAGGCTGCCGTTACACGTGTTGGCTGTATTGGACTGTGTTACCTTGAGCCGCTGGTGGACGTGGTTAAGCAGGGCAAACCCCGTGTTTGCTATGGCAATGTTACTCCCGACAAGGTATCCAGTATCATAGACGGTTATATTGTCGGTGATGATCCGCAGTCTGATATGCTACTTGGCTCTATAGGCGATGAGGCGATAGACGGGGTTCCCAAGCTGTTTGACATGCCGGTGCTCAAACCTCAGGTGCGCATTGCTACACGCAATTGCGGTTTCGTCGATCCCGAGGATATCAATCAGTACATAGCGCGTGGTGGTTACACTGGCCTTGATAAAGCACTGAAGATGACGCAGGAAGAGGTTATCGAGGAGGTCAGTAAATCCGGGCTGCGTGGACGTGGCGGTGCCGGTGCGCCCACCGGTTGGAAGTGGAATCTGTGCCGTCAATCTTCCGGCGATAAAAAATACATAATCTGCAACGCCGACGAGGGCGATCCCGGTGCATTCATGGACCGCTCTGTTCTTGAGAGCGATCCGCATACTGTGTTGGAGGGTATGCTCATAGGCGCTTATGCTATGGGTGCCACCGACGGTTATATCTACTGCAGGGCAGAATACCCTCAGGCTATAAAGAGACTCAATCAGGCCATGGTGCAGATGGAGGAGTATGGATTGCTGGGAGAAAACATCCTCGGTTCCGGCCTGAATTTCCATCTGAAAATCAAGGAGGGCGCAGGTGCATTCGTATGTGGTGAAGAAACGGCGCTGATGATGTCCATCGAGGGCAACCGCGGTATGCCGCGTCCCAGGCCGCCGTTTCCTGCTCAAAGCGGGCTTTGGGGATATCCCACCAATATCAACAATGTGGAAACGTGGGCCAACGTATCCGCCATCATGGAGAAGGGCGGGCAGTGGTATGCTTCCTACGGAACGGAGAAGAGTAAGGGGACCAAGACATTTGCGCTTGCGGGCAAGGTGAATTGCACTGGCCTTATAGAGGTGCCCATGGGGATAAGTTTGCATGAGATCGTATATGACATCGGCGGCGGCATTCCCGATGGCAAGAAGTTCAAGGCGGTGCAGACCGGCGGGCCATCCGGCGGCTTCATTCCGGCCAATCTGGATCACCTCACCGCCGATTACGAATCACTGGCATCCGCCGGCTCGATAATGGGCTCCGGCGCTATGGTGGTGATGGATGAGGATACCTGCGCTGTGGATATGGCCAGGTACTTTCTGACCTTCACACAGTCGGAATCGTGCGGCAAATGCGTTCCCTGCCGTGTGGGTACCGGAGAAATGCTTGGCATTTTGGAAAAGCTGTGTGCCGATGAGAGTAAACCTGAGGATATAGACAGGTTGATGCAGCTTTGCACCACGGTCAGCCGCGGTTCGCTTTGTGCTTTGGGTGGCACGGCTCCCAATCCAGTGCTCACATCACTTCGCTATTTCAAAGATGAATATGACGCTCATGTTAACGAGCATAGATGCCCGTCACTTATGTGTAAGGAGTTGATTTCTTTCTATATCGATCCTGCTAAGTGCAAGGCGTGTATGATCTGCGCCAGAAATTGTCCGTCAGAGGCAATTAAGGGCGGCAAAAAGCTGATACACGTTATCGATCAGGATAAATGCATACGATGTGGCGTCTGCTTGGAGAAGTGCCCGGCTAAATTTAGTGCCGTAATTAAGCTTTCCGGCGATAAAATGGATGTGCCGGATGAGCCTATTCCAGTGGGGGAGGCTTAGTTGGAAAAGATTAAAGTAACTATAGATGGAGAAGTTCAAGAGGTTGAAAAGGGGCTGTCTGTGCTGGATATAGCATCTCAGGCGGGTATAGAAATACCAACCCTGTGTCATCATCCCGACCTTGAGCGATATGCGGCCTGCCGGGTCTGCCTGGTTGAGGTTAAAAACGCACGTAATCCTATGCCGGCGTGTGTTACTCAGGTCATGGATGGCATGGCGATAGAAACCAGAACTGAAGAGATAGACAACATTCGCCGCGTTGTTCTGGAACTGCTGCTTTCGGAGCACTACGGCGACTGTGTGGCACCATGCAAGATGGCCTGTCCCGCGGGAATCGATATTCAGGGACAGATCGCGCTTATCGCGGACGGCCGGTATGAGGAATCGCTGATACGCATCAAGGAGTCAAACCCGCTGCCGCTGGTGTGTGGCCGGGTGTGCCCCCGTTTCTGCGAACAGAAGTGCCGTCGCAACCTGCTTGAGGGGCCTGTCGGCATTAACATGCTCAAAAGGTTCGTGGCTGATTACGATATGAACAGTGACGGTCCTTATACTCCCGATCTGAAGCCGTCCACTGGCAAAAAGGTCGCCGTTGTTGGCGGCGGACCAGCCGGTCTATCGGCAGCATACTATCTGGTGCAGGAAGGCCATCAGGTAGACATATACGAGGCTCATCCTAAGCTTGGTGGAATGCTCAGATATGGCATACCGGAGTATCGCTTGCCCAAGGCAACGCTGGATAAAGAAATAGAAGGTATAACCAAGCTATGCGGCAAGATTGAGATTAACACCAGGCTTGGGAAAGACTACACCATAGACAGTCTTAAAAAAGACGGCTACGATGCCGTGTTCGTTGCTATCGGGGCTCAGTCCAGTCAGAGCATGAGAGTTGATGGTGAGGATGCGCCCGGTGTGCTCTCTGGCATCGATTTTTTGAGAGATGTGGTAATTGGCAATGAGACCGGCCTTGGCAAGAAGGTGGCGGTTGTCGGTGGCGGCAATACTGCTATGGATGCAGCCCGCACCGCACTGAGGATGGGTGCCGAGAAAGTCATTGTCGCTTACAGACGATCCCGTGCCGAGATGCCAGCCAACGCCGAGGAGGTGGAGCAAGCGGAGGAAGAGGGCGTTGAGCTTGCCTTCCTGGCTGCACCTGCTGGCATTAAGGTCGCAGATGGCCGCGTAAGTGGAATGGAATGTATCAAAATGGAATTGGGAGAGCCGGATGCCTCCGGCAGAAGACGCCCTGTTCCAATAAAAGGCTCCGAATATACCATGGAGTTGGATACCATCATCGCTGCTATTGGCCAGTCTGTAGATAATACTTCGCTGCCACAAGATGGAGCAATCGAACTAAACCGTGGTTATCCGGTTGTGGATAGTGAAACGATGCTAACGTCCATCGAGGGCGTGTTCTCCGGCGGCGACTGTACCACCGGCCCGGCGACAGCTATTGAGGCCATTGGTGCCGGCAAGAGGGCTGCTGCTTATATAGACATGTATTTAAGCGGTAAGCCGGTTATCGCAATCGACAAACCATACAGTTGCTCCAAGGGCGAGCTGTATGAGGTACGCGACAGCGAGTTTGCGGATGTACCAACTCAGGCAAGAGTTGATCAAGAAACCCTTGCCGCCGATATAAGGAAAAGGGATTTTGCCGAGATAGAACTGGGACTTACCGAGGAGCAAGCGCTAGCTGAAACCAAACGCTGCTTGCAGTGCGGCTGCCAGGATATATATGAGTGCAAGCTTCGCGAATATGCGACGGAGTACAAAGTCGACGACAGCAGGTACGGTGCACGTCAGTATCTTATGCCCAGAGTCAAAGACGCACAAAACTTCATAAACAGGGACTATAACAAGTGCATTACCTGCGGTATGTGCGTAAGGATGTGCCAGGAGGTTCGCGGCGTAGGAGCAGTATCGTTCATAAACAGGGGTAGCGCAACTGTAGTGGGCACCGCATTTGGTGCCACGCTTGAAGAGGCTGGCTGTAAGTTCTGTGCCGCCTGTGTGGACGCTTGTCCCACCGGCGCACTATTGGATGATAAGAACCGCTGGAGGGAACTACCCGCACATGAGGTGGCAACCATTTGCCCGTACTGTGGTGTGGGTTGTCAGTTAATCCTAGAAACGAAGAATAATAAAATCATAAGGTCTGTCCCCGACGATAACGGCCCCGCCAATCTGGGCCAAGCCTGTGTTAAAGGCAGATTCGGACTGACGTTTGTTAACAGTGATGAGCGTTTGACAACCCCATTGATAAAGAAAAACGGCAAGTTTGCCGAGGCAACGTGGGATGAGGCGCTCGATCTGGTCGCCAAAAAGTTTGCCGAGTACGATGGCAGCCAGTTTGTCGCTATCTCATCTGCAAAGGCAACCAACGAAGAAAACTACCTAATGCAGAAATTCGCAAGAGGGGTAATGGGCACAAACAGCGTTGATCATTGTGCCCGGCTCTGACACTCTCCCACGGTGGCCGGTCTGGTCACCACGTTTGGCAGCGGCGCCATGACCAACTCGATACGTGAAATCAAAGATGCTAGGTGCATCTTGGCCATTGGCACCAATACGACGGTGAATCACCCCGTTCTTGCGCTGGAGGTTAAAAAGGCTCTCAAAAAGGGCGGCAAGCTTATAGTAGCCAATCCGCGCGAGATTGATCTGTGCAAATATGCGGATGTGTGGCTGATGCATAAGCCGGGAACGGATGTGGCACTGCTCGGCGGTATGATGAAAGTCATCGTTGATGAAGGCCTTATGGATAAGGATTTTGTTGAGCAGCGTTGTGAAAACTTTAATGGGTATAAGGACTCGCTGGCAGCGTTTGAACTTGATAAAGTCGTGGCTATAACAGGCGTACCCGCTGATAAAATAGCTGAGGCGGCCCGTATTTATGCCACCAACGCACCGGCGTCCATACTGTATGCCGTGGGCATAACCCAGCATACACATGGCACGGACAACGTTACCGCCGTGGCCGACCTGGCAATGCTCACCGGTAACGTTGGCAAACCTTCAACGGGTGTGAATCCACTTAGAGGTCAGAACAACGTTCAGGGTGCCTGCGATATGGCTGCTCTACCCAACGTATACCCCGGCTATCAGGCCGTGATCAACCCCAGCTTGAAGGCCAAATTCGAAAAGGCGTGGGGAGCCAAGCTTGATGATAAGGTCGGATTGACCTTAACCCAGATGTTCGAAGCCATTGATGATGGCAGGGTAAAGGCAATGTATCTGCTGGGTGAGAACCCGGTCATCAGCGATCCCGATTCGGCGCATATAGAAAAAGCACTGGACAGGTTAGAGTTCCTAGTGGTTCAGGATATATTCCTTACTGAGACGGCACGGCACGCCGACGTGGTTTTGCCAGGTGCTAGCTTCGCCGAAAAAGACGGCAGCTTTACCAATACAGAGCGCAGAGTGCAGCGTGTGCGCAAAGCGATCGATCCTGTCGGCGACTCACGTCCAGATTGGCAGATCACCTGCGAGATAGCAAAACGCATGGGCACCAAAGGATTCGAGTTTGATGATCCTGAAGCTGTTATGCGGGAAATAGCTGAGCTGACTCCTATATACGGCGGTATATCCTACGATAGAATCAACGTAGCAGGCCTGCAATGGCCTTGCCCCGATAAGGATCACGCTGGCACGCAGTATCTGCACAGCGAAGAGTTCAGTTGCGGGCAAGGCAACTTCGTACCGCTTGAGTACAAGCCGCCCGCAGAAAGTGCTGATGCCGAATATCCGCTGATTATGACTACCGGCAGAAGCCTGTATCACTTCCATACAGGCACAATGACTCGCAAGGTGGATGGTCTCAATGACATTCACCCTGAGGAACTGGTGGAGATAAATCCGGCCGATGCAAAAGGAATCGCTGATGGCGACAAGATTAGCGTCAGCTCTCGCAGAGGCAAGATAGAGGCCAAGGCCAAGGTCACTGATGCTGTACCACCCGGCTTGGTATTTATGACGTTCCACTTTGCCGAAAGCTCGGCCAACGTACTTACCAACCCGGCGTACGATCCAATCTCCAAGATTCCGGAGTTGAAAGTCACCGCGATAAAAGTGGAGAAGGTTTAGCAGGTCAAAGTCGTTTAAATGTGTAGAGAGGCCCCATTTTTTAAGGGGCCTCTTTCTTGCAAGGTGCATCAGCGAAATGGAGCAAAATTCGGGTTATGGGCGACGGTTTTGCTCGAGAGGGAACATTATTCCTGGTAACGCCTAGCCACCGTCCAGCGAATGGTGTTCTTTGCTGGTGTACCATCCCGCAGGATTTTTTAAATATTCGTAATAATCTATGAGAATCAGCTGGTGCTCTCTTTCTTGGCCTGCCAGTGTTTCGTAGAACTCTTTTTCGGCATCATATTTGGCCGCTGCGCCGTTGTTTCTGTAGTAGTCAAGGGTTTTGGCCTCCATATCGATTGCCATCTGTACAGCGTCTATTTCGGATTGAGCTGCATCGGTGTTGCCCGGTTTATCAAGAGCATTGGCAAATACAGTTCTTAGATTGCTGCCGCCATCGGTTTGTACCTCGGTTTTGGGCCAAGCCTTTTTTACTCTTATCTCGCTATATAATTCGTCAAACTTTTTTCTGTGATAATCTTCCTCGTCCGCAAGAGACTTGAGCAGCTTCTTTCCTAGTTCGCTTGAGCTTTTTTGGCTGGCGATGCGGTAGAAATCCTTGCCGTCAATCTCCATCTGCGTGGCGTATTTTATAATCTTTAGCGTTTCTGCATATTCGTAGTCGTTCATTGTAGCCTCCTTTAACTTGGGAATATTGCCTGTACGGGTTTGTGAACTTTTTAGTCTAGAGATTTGATGTCAATCCTTGCTGATTTGATGGTTTCTACGCCTCTCAGTGTAGAAAGTAATCCGTTTATAGTATTGGTTACGTAGTCGTTGGAAAAGGTGGTGAGGGTGATCCTGGTGCCGTTGACCACTATCTTTGTGTTGCCGTCGTCCTCATAAAGCTCCAGTGTTTTTATATCATCAACATCTTTTAGCGATGAGACGGCTGCCAGTACAATGTTGGTTAAAAATTCTGCAGGGAACGGTGTAAGTCCGATTGATTCATTGTTTACCACCAGTTCTATATCGTAGTTTTTGGTCATATTCCCCTCCATTAAATAATGAATCAAATCCATTATAAACCAGCACGTGTGTAAGTATCAATCATCGCTATAGCGATGCGGCCAACTAAACGGTAAAAAGTGACCTTTTATCAGCCAGGCATTCAACGGGTATAGAGCAACCATGTTCTTTAAGGGGTCTTTTAACCAGTACCGGACACAACCCTGTGTCCTTTGCTTTGGCCGTAAACAACGGCTCAAAAAACTTGGGCAGCTTTTTCAAGCTGCCTAAGTTTATAGCTGTCCATACGGTAGACCGACCGTGATTCACCTTACTGCAACGCAACTTGAAAAAAAATTCAAGCGCATGTAATTTACAACCTCAGATATCCATGTGCATATAGGGTTTCGTTTTGCATTATCCTGATCGTTTTAGCGACATCGCTTACCTCAGGATCGCTCATATCCACTGCGCCTGTGTCTAGTTGCTCTCCAGCCTGATATGCATCGTAAAGATTCAGGTAGAGTTTGCCTTTTACCGTGGAATCATCTCTGTCTGCAAGAATTTTAACCACTTCCAT
>DAOUZV010000155.1 GCA_030665485.1 Chloroflexota bacterium
CCGAGGATGCCTTTTTTCCATAGAGCATGTCAATTGCCTGGGAGCGTGCGCTTTGGGGCCCATTGTAACCGAAAACGCATCATCACATCATCACGTGACTCCCTCCAAGCTGCGGAAACTGATAGATAAGCTTCGTTCTGAAGAAGAGGGGGGAGCCTGTAATGCCTAAGTTAAGCACGACAGCAGATTTGCATAAAATGGGGAGGGAACTTTCAGGCAGCAGGAAAAATATTAATAAAACACTTATTCTATGCGGAGGCACCGGCTGTACCGCCTCGCGCTGTCAGGATGTAATAGATGCGGTGAATGATGAGTTGCGTATGCAGGGAATGGAGTCGGAGGTCCGCCTGCGCGTAACGGGCTGCCATGGTTTCTGCGAGCAGGGGCCTATAGCAGTTATAGAGCCGGGAAACATTTTTTACTGTCACCTGACGTCCAAAGATGCTAAGGAGATAGTTGCCAAGACTCTTAAGCAAGATGAGGTTATTGAGCGCTTGCTCTACACCGACCCCGTTTCCGGCGAGAAAATCCATACCGAATCGGATATTCCTTTCTATAAAGCTCAGGACCGGCAGTTGCTGATGCATAACCGTGAGCTTGATCCGTGTGCCATAGAGGATTACATCGCGCTTGGCGGTTATACGGCGTTGGCCAAAGCTATCGATGGTCTGGCTCCCGAGGAAATCATACGTCAGATCAAGGTGTGCGGTTTGAGGGGTCGTGGCGGAGGCGGTTTCCCCACCGGGCGCAAGTGGGCGGAGTGCCGCGAGGCCCCGAGCGACGAGAAATACGTTATCTGCAATGCCGACGAGGGTGACCCCGGTGCGTACATGGATCGCTGCGTGCTGGAGGGCAATCCGCATTTGGTGATTGAGGGAATGTTGATCGGCGCCCGCGCCATAGGTGCCACCAAGGGTTATATCTACGTTCGCAACGAGTACCCGCTGGCGGTAAAGCACGCGCAGATAGCCGTACAGCAAGCCAGAAAGCTGGGACTGCTGGGTGAAGACATCATGGGATCATCGTTTTCCTTCGATATCGAGGTTGCCAGGGGTGGCGGAGCATTCGTCTGCGGGGAGTCGACCGCGCTGATGGCCTCGCTTGAGGGCAGGGTGGGCGAACCGCGCGCCAAAGACGTGCACACTGTGGTGGACGGTCTGTGGCACAAACCGACAACTCTGAACAACGTGGAAACGTGGGCCAACGTCCCATCCATAATTACGAACGGTTCGGAGTGGTTTGCTTCCAGGGGAACGAAGGGAAGCAAAGGAACAAAGATTTTGGCTCTTACCGGCCACATCAAAAACACCGGGCTTGTTGAGGTGGCCATGGGCACACCCATACGAACCATCGTTTTCGATATAGGCGGTGGAGCCCCAGACGGCAAAGCGGTCAAGGCGGTGCAGACCGGTGGCCCATCTGGAGGCTGTCTGCCCGTCGACAAGTTCGACCTGCCTGTGGACTTCGATGTGCTGTATGAGGCGGGCTCGATGGTCGGCTCCGGTGGCATGGTGGTAATGGACGAGGACTCCTGCATGGTTGACGTGGCCAAATACTTCCTGACCTTTTTGCAGGACGAGTCTTGTGGAAAGTGTGTACCCTGCCGCTTGGGAATAGACCGCATGCTGGAGATAATTACCGAAATCACCGAGGGCCGCGGAACACCCCAACAGATCGACCTGCTGGAGGATTTAGCAAACACGGTCACCGAAACATCGCTCTGCGGACTGGGCAAGACCGCTGCCAATCCGGTGCTGTCCACGTTACGCTACTTCCGTGAAGAATACGAGAGTCATATCCATGAAAAAACGTGCCCCGCCGGTGTATGCAAGGCTCTTATCCAGTACTCTATCGACTCGGAGCTGTGTACCGGTTGCGGAATATGTAAACGCGAGTGCATACACGATGCGATAAGCGGCAAGAAAAAGGAAATGCACATAATCGATTTGTCGCTGTGCCAGAAATGCGGCATTTGCCGGAGTGAATGTAAACTTGAGGCAATCAAGGTAAATTAACGAGGTGTAACATGTTGCAGTATGTAACCGTGAATATTGACGGCTCCGATATTAAGGCTCCCAGGGGATCAAGCGTGCTTGAGGTTGCAGTAGAATACGGCATCTGTATTCCCCACCTGTGCCATATACCGAACCTTTCGGACATTGGTGCGTGTCGGCTTTGTATCGTCGAACTCGTGGAGAACGGCCAATCGAAAGTGTCTACTTCCTGTACGCTTAGTATACAGCAGGGCATGGTGGTTAAAACTAACACGGATAAAATCAGAAGATTGCGCCGCAATGTTGCCGAGTTGCTTGTTTCCGAGTCTCCCAATTCCCGCGCCGTACAGGATATTGCAGTGCGTTGCGGTGTAAAGGATGTGCGCTATCCTTTCAGGAACAACAACTGCGTTTTGTGCGGCCGTTGTGTTCGAGCTTGCACTGAACTGTGGCAGGCCAAAGCCATTGGTTTTGTGGGACGGGGCATAGACCGCCACGTGGAGCGCCCGTTCAACCTCTACTCCGAGTTGTGCAAGCAGTGTGATTCCTGCGTTCAACTTTGTCCCATGACTATCACCCCATGCGACGGGCCAATGAAGCCTGGCGAAGAATACCTCTGCGGCAAATGCGATTCACAGCTGATGATACAGGAGGAGCGGCCGGAGAGCTGCGCGTGGTGCAGGCTGGGTGAGGGCTTTAACTGTGGGCGCTACGCTGGAGTCTAATATCTTAAAATATTTTGCCTATTACTGTTCAGCTCTGAAAGCACAAAATATAGCTACCTTTTCTTAAAAAACCGCTGACACTTCATCCGCTTCTCGTCGTCGGAACTAAGCCACATGTCGGCAGGATGCAAATCATTGAAGGCAACGGTGCGAATCTCTCTTGCCTGTGCCACCGTAAGCCCCAGCTTCTCGGCCATTTCGGCATCAGTCAGGCAGCTTTCCACACGCTGCTGCTCAATGCCCACGTAGTTCTGCACCGCCAAGCTCATATCCAGAATCTGCTGTTTGTACTTGTTATAAATCTCAGGCGATATATATCTACCCATGTTATCTCCTTATTTGTCAGAATCGCCGGGCTTCCACTTCGGTTTGAGTGTGCGAGCTTTGATACAAATAGGACAACCTCTCAAACACTCGCCACACTGTCCCATGGATTTAGCGTTGGAAATGGTGTTAACAACGCTACCAAAGAACGTGCCCATAACAATACTCTTGCGCTTCTCATGGTCAGGCTCGTTCATAGCCTCAAGCAGC
>DAOUZV010000073.1 GCA_030665485.1 Chloroflexota bacterium
CCGAAATCATGTTGAAAGACGCATCCACCGCTTTCTTTAGTGCTTTCGACAAGAACTCGGGCCCTACCTCCGCATCGGTGGTGATAAACGAAAGCATAGTTGCCATATTTGGATGTATCATCCCCGCGCCCTTGGCAATACCACCAATTTTTATCCCGCCAAAATCAACTGCCACTTCCTTGGTGCGGCTGTCCGTGGTCATTATCCCCTGAGCCAGATCGCTGCCTCCGCTATGCGAAAGCCCTACTTCTGCTATGCCACGACGCACTAAATCCATGGGCAGCGTTACACCGATAACGCCTGTGCTGGCAACAACCACACTTTCCGGCATTATACCCAGTTTGTTTGCGGCAAGCGTCGCCATCTCGGTAGCGTCACGGTCCCCCTGCTCGTCGGTGCAGGCATTGGCACAACCGGCGTTTACAACCACAGCCTGAGCCACCCCATTCCCCAGATTCTTTTGCGATAAAACCACGGAAGCGGCCTTGATCTTGTTTGTGGTAAACACTCCGGCGGCAGCACATGACACCTCCGAGTACAAAATACCAAGATCGGGCAAGCCGCCCTCCTTGATTCCGGAGCTTACAGCACCCGCCGTAAATCCCCTTGGCGTAGTTACCGTTCCGTTATGTACAAGTTTAGCTTCAAAAACCATGCCACAAACTATAGCATACGGGGTAGTTTTAAAGCAATAAAAACTACACTGGAAATAAATAAATAGTAGGCGACCGATGGGTCGCCTACTATTTATTCAAACTTTTATGTTTTTTATTTACTTTACATGCCAAAGAGGAAGCACTTCTCTGCCATGCACTTCGTTAAGAACCAAAGCCAGGCCAGTGTAAATAGCAGCAGCACCACAGATGATGCCTTCCCAGCCGGCGATTCTCGTAACTATCATATTTGGGCCGCCTGCATCGTTCAGGGTTGCCATCTGTATAACATCGCCCAGAGCGAGCAGGAAGAACAGCAGCGCCAGTGAGGCAAAGACAAACTGGAGCGCTCTGTTGGATTTGAGTGTGCCGAAGAACATTGCAGCGGTGAATATTCCCCACATGAAAAGATACCATGCCATGGCGCCCTTGCTGGGTCCAGCCCATGTCAGCGCTTGCACCATGTCTGTGCCCGGAAGCAACCACAGCGCGCACAAAGTGAGCCAGAACAGGCCGTATGATGTGAACGCCAATGTGCCAAATGTATTGCCCTTCTTCCACTCCATGATACCGACGATAACCTGAGCTATTCCACCATAAAAAATGCCCATAGCTACTATCATGCTGCTTAGCCCAAAGAATCCGGCATTGTGAATGTTCAGAAGGATTGTGGTCATACCAAATGCCAGCAAACCAAGCGGTGCGGGATTTGCAGTTGTATCTTTTATACTGTGAATCTCAAGAACTTCTTTTTCCACTTCTTTCAAATCTCCTAATCTCTATCTATTATCATATTAAATCGACCGTTGTTAAAATATCAGCGTATTTCTACTCGTTTTTCCTTCCCCGTGTATATTTTAACTATTTACACCTCCCTGGCAGCAAGAAAATCTATGCCTAAAAACCCCAAAAAATACTCCCGTTCGGGAGATATTTCATCCCTCTCAGGAGCAATTAATATTATACAATATGAAGCTAGCCTAAGTCAACTTGGCCAGTTTTTTTAAGAACAATATCAATTTTAGTGTTATAATCACCACCCAGAACAACGTAATTCCGTAGCCTACACGCTGGAATAGTCCAAAATAACTGCCTTCTTTGAAGATGAATAAAGCAAGCAGCGGCATGCTAATCGAAACCACCGCAGCGGTGAACCAGATAAGCCTCCTACGGAACGGCGTGTTGCGCAGTATGATATTGAATACAACCATCAGCGCCAGCAGCGCCGCATAAGAGATAACGGCAAACGTGGTATGAACAATAGCCTCTATAGGTATCATCTGGCCAGAACCAACAAACTCATCGTTGAAAACACCGGCAAACATAACTCCTATTCCATGTACTGCGATGGCAATGGACAGCAGCCTGGCGTTACGGTTGCGACCCAGCCTGTCATACACAGCATAGGCGAAAACGCACATCATCAGTCCATAGATAATCATTGATGCATTGAGTATGGTCGGGCGAGGTGTCCCGGCAATTCCCAACCGGCTTACAGCGTGATACAGGTGGCTGTAGCCGGGGGTTGCTGCGGCGGCGATTAATACAAGTACGACGATCAATACAGGCGCCGCCACCCCTATCCATAACAAGTGCCGCGTATCCATCCTGATTCGTCGAGTGCCGGTTGCCGCCTGTTCATCCATATCATACCTATGATAGCAAAAGAGTATGAGTGATAGCAAACGTCTGACCGCCCAAAATGTACCTCGGGCTATTATTCAATCGCTTCATTTGCCGCATCTAAGGTGGATATTAATTACGGCCTGTAACCGGTAAGGATAAATGTCACGTTTTTTTGACCGGCATCATATACAATAATCGGTAAACAAATGTTATAATACTGGTTATCATAATATGCCTATGCCAGGTTTACCTTTAGATAACGAAGGGTATCGATAATGCGCCGGCTGACTCAGTTCATCAAAAAGCAAATTCGCAAAAGCATTGCCAGAGACAGGGCTATGGAAAAACAGTTTGAAGATGCCTCAATGAATCTGTGGCCCTGGAGAGAGGCAAAGCTAGTATGGCTCGTCTGCGTTCTCGTGATGCTCGATTTCATCAGCACCTACGCCTTTTTAGAACTCAGCGGTAATACAAGGCTAGCCGAGGAAGGAACCCTCGCTTCCTGGGCACTGGATACCGGAGGATTTCTATTCCTGCTGCTGATAGACATATTGGCGGTGGGAACTCTCATCGGACTGGCGCTTGCTTTTCGTAAAGTCTTTAACAGACAGGGATTTGCCGGCTACGCACGGACCGCTTTTGTGTTGATGCTGCTGCCTTACTCGGTGGTAACGTTTGCCATAATATTCAATAACATCGTACTCACCTTCATTTGAAGACATTATCGAAAAAGGTAGTCACTCTTGTAATATACTCCTCAGGTTCCGTTTGGTACGATCTGACGTGCTCCGCACCGGGTACCTTCCACAGCTCCTTCGGTTGGCTGGCAGCCTCATAAAGCCTGTCCGCATGCGCCACAGGCGTAGTCTCATCTTCCTGGCCGTGTATAAACAGAATCGGCGTTGGGGCAATATCTGCAACGTAGCCAACCGGACTGACGGCCATAATGTCTACTCTGTAGAACACCTTTATTAAGAAGAACATTGGGGAGGAAACAAAGCTTGGTATTTTATACAGTCTGGACATCTCGGAAGATACTATTTCGCCGAAGTCGGCAAAGCAGGCGTCGGACACTATAGCATCGATATCATCACTCTCGGCAGCGGTAATGAGGGTGATACCGGCTCCCATGGAATAACCGAGCACGCCGATATCATCGTAACCACGCCCTTTCAGGTAGTCGATGGCGCCCAGCAAGTCCCTTTTCTCGTAGTAACCGCGCGATATCTTGGTTACCTCAGATTCGCCATGGCCACGCAAGTCAAACGTGAGTACGTTGTAGCCATGGTCTACTAGCTCGCCGGCGATTTCCAGCATGCCGATGGTGGGATCGTCTCTATGATAGTCGTTGCCATGCAGCATGATGATTACGTCGTCGCTGCCCTCGGCCGGAAGGAACCAGCCGCGCAGAACTATATCGTCGATATTGCTGGTAAATTCAACATCCTCAAACTCAAGATCAAGGTCGGCTGGACTGCTCTCAACGGGCATGGGAGTGGCCGTGGTAAAGACGTTCCCCATATAGGCGGATACACCTACCAGGAGAACAATTATCGCGACAAGAATGCCAATAACAATCCACAGCCCTTTCTTTTTTGACATTCTCCAGCTCATTTAATGCCTCCATAATTTACGTAGCCATCGCATACGACATACTAGATATTATTATTGAAAATGTCAACGCATTCATAGTATACAAATGCTTAAACTTGAATATTCTATAGATTAGAGTATCATTAATGTGAAACAGCAGTAAATATTCTGGGGTGGTTATGGATAGCGAGAACAAGGTCAAACGACGGAGAATGTTGGGAAGTACACTGCATAAAACACACGACTATATATCAAGGTTAAGGCATATCGAATTGAGGAAGTATAATTTAACCCCGATACGTCTGGCTGTGCTCTCGGTGATAGCGGAGTCATCCAAGCCGGTAACAATGGCCATGATCGCATCAAAGATAGCCCGCGAACTGCATACAGTAACAGAGTTGCTCATGCGTATGCAGAAAGACGGTCTGATAAAGAAGATACGGCAAAAACGCACCGCTGCACTCTACAATATTGAGGCTACAGAAAAGGGCAAGAAATCTCGCCAAGAGGCACACAAGATTGATATTACGGGGGAGCTGTTTTCAACCCTATCTCCTCAAGAACAGGATGCCCTCACCATTTACCTTGAGAAGCTGAAGTCGCGTTCACTGGAGGAATTGCGCAAGTACATCAATATCCCGCTTGAGTAAGGGATATTACATAACTATATGCTTATGGCAGTTTGGCGCACCACATCTCCCATAGACGGACGTAAAGGTTCTTCAATTCCTGGGTGTGTTCTTCACTAAGCAATTGCCCCGAATAGAGTTCGGTGCTCCCCCAGTTGCCAACCAAGCCCGTAATGGTATAATGCTGGCTAGGCCAATAAAGTTGGGACTGATAAATCGAGGGCTTCTGGGGTCCACTATAAGGCAGCAGCGTATCGGGAAAAAGATGATAGACAGAAAAAGGCTGTTCAAATTCTGCGTAATTGGTGGTAGCGGATTAGGAATACATACCGGCATTCTCTATCTGCTCACTGACAAAGCAGGCTTGTATTATATGTATTCAGCAATAATTGCTGGCGTTATTGCTGCTATATATAACTATCTTGGTAATCATTATTGGACATTTAAAGACAGAAATCATGGCAGCCATTTTACAGGTGGCAGCAAATTCGTAATTCTTCAGGCAGCTTATTATGGCTATTATTATGGGTTCCTCTATGTTTTAACCAGCATTATCGGATTGTGGTATATATTATCTTCTATATTATTGGTAATTGTGGGCTTTTTCCTCAAGTATTTAATTTCCACTATGTGGATTTGGAAGCATAAAGATTAAGCTATCCCCAAACCTGACTGACCTCATGACTTACTGCCCGGCGTTCTCCCTTTACTTGCCAACCCTGTCTGTGGTGGTATAATGCCGTAATAAGAAAGAAGCATCAATGAAAGGTCCGAGTTCTGGCAAGCTAATGAGCTCTGAAGACAAAGAAAAACAACCTCACACTACAGTAAAGGCAGTCCTAAGGAAGCTGCTCCCGTTGTGGATACTAATCGCCATTAACGTACCTTCCATCATTGTTCTTGTACCCATGGGTAGAGAGGCAAGCGATACGTCTGGCTCAAGTCCTGAAGCAGGCTTCATGGCCATTGGCGAAGGTTTTGGGGTATTAGCTCTTATCCTTGCTTTGATTGTTTTCGATATAATTTATTTGGCAGTATGGGCATTCATATCAGATAAGCGTAAGGATAACAAAGATTCATCGTCTACATGACACCCTGATATAGCTTCAGAATATCCCCATCTCCTTGCCAGCCTTTTCTGCGGTGATATAATGAAGACGTTGTGAGAATACTCAGAGTGATAAAGAATCGCATTACAGCTAAGGATAAGGGGATAGAGGTCCGGCTGACATTTGGTGTGTTCCTCATAGTTTTCTTTTTGGGGATGCACTCTATCCCTTATGGAAACCATATGGCATTATGGTTTTTTATACCGTTTGCCATCTTTGCCGCCTTTGTCTGGCTGATCGGCCGTACATACGTACGTATGGTGACTGCTACGCTGCTACTGGCTCTGACCATCGTGATGGTCTTTGGCTTTACGGGTGCCCAGCAGACGTCTGAGCTTATGAAAACTGGTGGATGGAGTAGCGGCGGAGTGCATGGGGTGAATATAGAAATCACACATCAGGGAGAGACGCGAACCATTCAGTCGCACGTGACAGAAGCAGACATGTATCGCCTCATACCTTTTGACGAGGTTGTGTGCAAGTACCGGACGGTATCCCTGTTTGGCCGGCACCTGTGGACCGCGATTGACTC
>DAOUZV010000101.1 GCA_030665485.1 Chloroflexota bacterium
GGTTTGGCTATGGGCAGTTTCTTATGTGTCTGTATCGATAGATTGCCCGGGAATAAATCCATAGTACGCCCGCCGTCTTGCTGCGAGGCCTGCGGTCACAAGCTTTCGGTGCTGGATCTTGTTCCGGTGATAAGCTATCTGGCCTTGCACGGCAGGTGCCGCTACTGCCGTGCCAAGATTCCATACACAGTGCTGCTGGTTGAACTGGCTACCGGCCTGCTGTTTTTGTTGTTCTGGTATAATTACGGGCTTTCGCGCCAGTTTGCCTTTTCTCTTATCTATGCCAGCTTCTTTGTGGTAATTTTCTTCATAGATATCAAGCATTATCTGGTGCTCAATAAGGTGATTTATCCGGCGATAGTAATTGCCTTAATCATTACCGCCGCCACGCAATACCACGATATTGAGGTGCCGCTTCTGGGAGGGCTTATCGGGGGAGCAATACCGTTTGCTATTGCGCTCCTCGTCCCCGGCGGCATGGGCATGGGTGATGTGAAGCTGGGCGTGTTCATCGGGATTGTCGTGGGATATCCCCAGGTTTTTCTGTTCTGGATTATTTCGGTTATTTTGGGCGGATTTTTCGGAATCGGCCTGCTGCTTACAAAAAAGAAGGGAAGGAAGGAAGCTATTCCGTTTGCTCCCTTCATGGTCACAGGTGGTATTATAACAATGATATACGGTACGAGGTGGATACATTTTTTTCTGGGCAGTGTTGGGTATTTTTAGAAGCCAAAGAGTTGGGGCATGAGCGATAAAAACAGCATACTGTTTGTTGACGATGATGTGGATCTGTGTGAAAGTTTGTCCCTTATCATGGATGCAAAGGGCTATGATACAGATACAGCCACAACTGCCAAACAGGCACTACAAAAGGTTGCTGGCAGATGGTTCAACGTTGCGCTGGTGGATATCGGGCTTCCCGATATGACCGGAATCGACCTGCTAACCAAACTGAAGGATACCCATCCCGATATGGCTGTTATCATGATTGCCGGATATTCTAGTTCAGAGAATGCCGTACAGTCCTTGAACAGGGGGCATCCGCATTTATCGCTAAACCGGTGGATATGGATGAGCTGCTGCTGGTGGTGCAGCGGCTCATCAAGAAGCAGCAGTTGGTATTCGAAAACAGGAGGTTGTTTGACGAGACAAGACAAGAGCTTGCAGACCGCAAGAAGATGGAAGATAAGCTGCTTGAGGTAGACCGCCTTAAGGGCGAGTTCATCGCCAACACATCGCATGAGCTGCGCACCCCGCTGCAATCGATTATCGGATTTACCAAGCTGTTGCTTTCCGGCCGGGTGAGTGATCCTCAAAAGCAGGATGAATTCTTAAAGATCATCGAAGGGCAGGGCGAGCATCTGGTGATGTTGATAGACGATTTAATTGACGTGCAACGCCTCGAATCCGGCAGGTTTCATGTTGATAAAAGCGACATTCGCATCGATGAGATCATTGCTGATGCGGTGCATGAACTAAGTCGACTTGCATCCGAAAAACATATAGAGATCGATATGGAAGTTGCCGTATCTTTGCCGGATATGGAGGCGGATAGCATGCGCATCAAACAGGTTGTGGTAAACCTGCTCAGCAACGCTATTAAGTTCAGCGAAGATGGCGGTAAGATATGGTTGAAAGCCGCTCAGCAAAAAGGCAACATTCTGGTTCAGGTAATGGATGAGGGAATCGGAATTCCCAAGGCTGCCACCCATCGCATCTTCGATCGCTTTCACCAGGTTGATGGTTCGCCTACCCGCAAGGCGCAGGGAACAGGTTTGGGGCTGTATATCGTAAAGCAGATAGTAAAGGCTCACGGTGGACGTGTGTGGGTGGAAAGTGATGTGGGCAAGGGGAGCACCTTCTATTTCACATTGCCCGTAAAGTCACCTTCATAAGGCAATAAACAGGGGCGCTTCTTTTAAAAAGCGCCCCAATCACAAATCCACCCTTGCAATCCGAGCTTACTTGCGATGCTTTGCATCGCATAAGGCCTCTTCTTTTACAAAGAGTGGCCTTTTCATTTAAATGGCCCGAACGCACTTTGCTGTGCCCTGCAACCTGCAGGACACTAACTATCTACTTGCCATACCCCCACCACTGCATGAAGCCTCATAAATCAACTCCTTTGCAGTTGGTTTTAAAGACCTTTTTAAAAGGCCTTCTGTGGCCCCATATTGGCACTAACCCTTTTGTTTGTCAATAAGTATTTTCCCTAAAATCATGCTCCGTTTGACACGAATACGATTTGAGCGTAGAATTTAAAGCAGTTATAGGGGGTAGTTTTAAGTGAGTGAAGGTAGTATAACCGTTGCCAAGGCCATTGCACAGTATCTGGCCACTTTAGATGCAAAAGACAAGAAGGCGCAGCAGCAGGACCTAAACAGGTTTTCGCGCTGGTGTGGAGCGAACCGGCGCATTGATCAACTCAAGGTGACGGAGCTCGACAATTACGGCGAGCATGTTGCCGATCAGAACGATCCGATGGAAAAGATAAGGCCTGTAAAGGCCTTTTTTTCTTATGTCAAAAAGGCCAAGATAACCGAAATCAATCTTGGAGTTCACATCCGCGTCAAGAGAACAGCAAGAAGACGTGCGCCTAAAAAAGCGGTTAAAAAGACGGATACCATTGAGCTTACCCAACATGGTATGGATGAGTTACAGCAGGAGTTGGACAAGCTTGTAGCAGAAAGGCCGGCGATTGCGGAATCAATACGCCTGGCGGCGGCCGATAAAGATTTTCGAGAGAACGCGCCGCTGGATGCGGCCAAAGATCATCAGGGACAGGTTGAGGCCCGGATAAGGGAGCTTGAGGCAATAGTGAAGACCGGCATTGTGATGGACGGGGCCCAGGGGGGTAACAAGATAAGGCTTGGCACAGTGGTTACCATCTGCGATATAACGCATAATGAGCAATTGTGCTATACGCTGGTTGGGCCCAGTGAAGCGAGTCTGGCAAAGGGCAAGCTCTCTGTTGACTCACCCATCGGCAAGATGCTTGTGGGACGTGCCAAGGGCCAGATTGTTAAAGTGAAAGCTCCCATGGGCACACTTGAGTATAGAATAGAAGAAATCGCTTAAAAGATTATACGTTAAACAATACGGTTATGCAGTCGCCATCACGGACTATGTAATTCTTGCCCTCCAGTTGCACCGCCGCGTGTTTGCGCGCCTCGGCAACGTTTTTGTACTCCAGCAGTTTGTCGTACTTTATCACCTCGGCCCTGATAAACCCCTTTTCAAGTCGGTGTGGATTTTGCCCGCCGCCTTTTGCGCGTTTGTGCCCTCGGCTATGGTCCACGCCCGCACCTCGTCAGGCCCGAAGGTGAAAAACGAAATGTATCCCAGTAATCGATACGACAGGCTGATGACGCTGTCCACCGCCGCATCGCTCAGTTCCATGGCATCGCGCATTTCCTTGGCATCATCGTCATCCATTTCGGAAAGCTCCATCTCCAGCTTGCCGCACAGTGTTACGATGCCCGATCCGGCATGGTCGAAATTCTTACGCAGGTTATCTTCAATGTCGCCCGCTTGCGCTATCTGGCTTTCACCTATGTTAACCAGCACCATCAGCGGCTTTGATGTTAAAAACTGATAGTGTCTTGTTGCTTTGATTATGTCTTCGCTTAAGCTTTGCTCGCGGATGGGGATGCTTTCTTCTAAAGACGCCTTGATTTCTTCTAAAATCGCTATTTCTTTGCTCCCCGCCTCGCGTTCTAAAGGTTTGGCAGCTTTATAGCCCTCGTTTATGCGCCTTATGCGCTTGCCGATAAGTCCCAGATCGGAAAAGGCTAGTTCCATCTCAATGGCGACTATGTCCCGCTCCACGTCCACGCTGCCGTCAACGTGGGGCACGTTTTCGTCCTCAAACGCTCTTACTACATGGATTACGCAGTCGGTATTGGCGATGTGCGCTATTATCTGGTCGTCTAAGCCCTGCTTGCTGTCGTGCGCTTTTTGCGGAAGAGCAATATCAACGTACTTCACCTCGGCGTACGTTGTCTTTTTGGGTTTGAAAATATCGGACAGCGCATCTATTCTTTTGTCCGACACCTTGGCCATGCCTATGTTCGGCGTTACCGCTGTGGGCGAGAAGGCGCCTGTTTCGGCATTGCCGCGTGTCAGCGCGTTGAAAACGGTAGTCTTTCCGCTTTTGGGAAGGCCTATAATGCTTATTTCCATACCTTGTTTTACCCCTTGTATTGTTGCTATTATAGCGTAGGCTCCTGTGTTTGAGAACCATTATTTTGGAGATAGAGTTGTTTTACATCCTTTCTGGCGAGGACGATTTTAGTTCCCGCGAGGCGCTTGAGGGCATTAAAAACGGCCTTGGCGATGCCGAGATGCTTTCGTGCAGCACAACGGCGCTCGACGGTGATGGCGTCAAGCTGAGCGAGCTTATCGGCGCCTGCATAACAGTGCCCTTTATGACGCCACACCGACTTGTCGTAGTTAAAGGGCTTCTGGGTCGTTTGCAGCAAGGGGATGTCAAGACGGGCAAACGCAGATCCAAAAACGCAGATGGCGATGACTGGCAGTTACTGGCCCAGTATGTGGGGGAGATGCCGCCCACCACGGTACTGATACTGCACGAGGGGCAGATTAGAAAAGATGGAGCCGTGTTCAAAAAACTCAAAGGCTTGGCAGAGGTAAGAGACTTCCCATTGATCAGGGGCGGACAGCTTATTTCCTGGATATACGACCGTGCCGAAAAATGCGGTGGTTCTATTACACCGGCGGCGGCCTC
>DAOUZV010000004.1 GCA_030665485.1 Chloroflexota bacterium
AACACCTCTGCAGAGTTGCGCCCTTTAACCAGGCCCCCGTTCCGTTTCCCACCACCGTTTGTCAGTACAACCTCGTCTTTATCGTCAATCTCCGTCAGGTGAACCCGGACGTTTTCATATCTGGAAGTGGGTATGTTTTTACCCACGTAGTCGGCGCGGATGGGCAGTTCCCTGTGTCCGCGATCGATCAGTGCCGCCAGTTGTATGCGCTGCGGCCGGCCCAAGTTGATCAGCGCGTCCATGGCAGCACGGATGCTGCGGCCGGTATAAATAACGTCGTCGACGAGCACGACGCTCTTGCCGCGAATACTTACCGGAATCTCGGTATTGCTGACCACCGGCTGATCGTCGAGGGAGTGCAGGTCGTCGCGGTGGAAGGTGATATCGAGCGCGCCGACGGGTACTTCGATATCGGCAAACTGTTTTATTTCAGATGCCAGCCTGCGGGCCAGCGGCACTCCGCGCGTTTGCAGGCCCACCAGCACCAGCCCGTCGCAGCCGCCGTTTTTCTCAACAATCTCATGCGCCAGGCGGGTGATGCTGCGCCCGATATCGACATCGGATAGAATCTGTTTTTCAGGCATAAAAAAACCTCCTACCGACAGCGGGTACGAGGATTGCTATGTTATTTAACCCTATACCAGGGCATTTCATGGCAACACTCCTTACCAGCCTCTCTGGACTGACTTAAAGGTATAACAAGTCGCCTTTTTAACTCCAAAAGATTATAACAGAAATAAATGGGTTTTACAAGAAAGATTTTTTTATGGGCTTGATAAAGAAATTGGTTGAAAATTGGTCCACAAAACCCTTGAAGGAGGGGGTAATGTTTGCTATTCTTAAGTGCACCGAAACTTGAATATTCCGGAGAAATATTTACTGCGTTTGTACCAGTCGGGGGCATACCAGCCGGCACGAAGAAACTAGAGTACAGCCGCGATAATAATAGACCAAACATTAAATAAATCAACCGCAAAAGCGGTTGATATTTTATCGATGGAGGCAATCGAGCTGAGTAAGAAGGCGGCGGAACAGCTTTGGAAGGACGTTCTGGAGCAACTTAAAGGACAGCTACTCCCAGCAAACTACGAGACGTGGCTCAAGGACACCGTTGGGGTATCTTACCAGAAAGACCATCTGGTGGTGGGAACCCCGACCGTCTCAGCCACCGAATGGCTGGAAAAACGCCTTCATTCCATGATAAAGAAAACCCTACTGGCCGTTACCAGCAGCGAGATAGACATTCAGTTCCAGGTGCTGCAGCCTTGGATGGGAACTGCGGTAAAGCCGGGCAACAATCACCGCAATCGCAATTCTCACACAAACAATACGAAATCTAACAGCAACCTGCTGTTAAGCCCAAAATACACCTTTGCCAACTTCATTGTCGGCGCCAGCAACAGGCTGGCTCACGCCGCCGCGCTGGGTGTTGCCGAAACCCCGGGCAGGGGCTACAACCCGTTATTCATCTATGGAGGTGTGGGCTTGGGCAAAAGCCACCTACTGCACGCCATAGGGCACGTGGTTGCAAGAAACAATGCAAACATCGTATATGTAACATCTGAGCAGTTCACCAACGAGTTCATCAACGCCATCAGGGAGCGGAAAACAGAGTACTTTAGAAACAAGTATCGTAGCGCCGATGTACTGCTTATAGACGACATACAGTTCATCGCCGACAAGGAACAGACCCAAGAGGGATTCTTTCACACCTTCAACGACCTGCACAACGGGGATAAACAGATAGTGGTTACCAGCGACCGCTCACCCAAGTCGATGCCGCTGCTGGAAGACAGGCTGCGCTCCCGCTTTGAGTGGGGGCTGATTGCCGACATACAGCCGCCGGACCTGGAGACCAGACTGGCCATACTCCGCGCCAAGGCCGATGAGCAGGAGGCTGACGTTCCCTACGAGGTACTCAATTACATCGCCAGGAAGATTCAGAAGAACATCAGAGAACTTGAGGGCTCGCTCAATCGAGTGGTCGCCTACAGCCGTTTATGCAAGACCATCCCCACTACGGAGATCGCCGCACAGGCGCTCACCGAATTCCCCACCGACGGGGCCAGGCGCACCATAACCCCCGAGCAGGTTACCGTTACCGTGGGCGAGTACTTCGATATAGAACCGGAGGTTCTGCGCAGCAGCAAGCGCGACAAGCCCATTGCGCTGGCCCGCCAGGTGGCTATGTACATTATGAGGGAGGAGACCCAACTTTCGCTTTCCCAGATAGGCGCTCAACTGGGCAGCCGGGACCACAAGACGATAATGTATGGCTGCCAGAAAATAGCCTCTGACATCAACAACGACCCCGAACTGAGAAGGGATGTTATAGAAATAAGGGAGAGGTTATTTTCCAGGGGTGAAAAGGTCCTCTGATTACATAAAATCAGGGGATAAGTATCGCGCTTTGGGGGATAAGCAGGTACACCCTGGGGAAAAAACACCTCCCGTTATGTCAAAAAGGCCAAGTTCACCAAATCTCGTCCCCAGGGGACTATTTTCTTCCCCCTTTGTTCCCCATTTAGTGGACAATTATATGTCTAGTTCAACTACGCTATACCCCAATTCCCCGTAATCCCCATGTATGTTATTGTTACTATTATTGTTTTACATGAGATATAGATTATAATCATATAATAATTAGTAATAACTTGAGCGGGGAATAAACGACTTGATAGATAGAGCCGATATATATGTAAAGGCGGGAGATGGGGGAGATGGTGCCATAAATTTTAGGAGAGAGAAGTTTATACCTAAAGGTGGTCCAGATGGGGGAGATGGTGGCGACGGGGGGGATGTCGTAGTTGTGGCCGATCATAACATGAGCACACTCAGCAGTTTTAGATATAAGAGGAAGTTTAACGCTGATAGCGGGGGCCGTGGTGACAAAAGCAAAAAGCACGGGAAAGACGGTAGTGATTTGCTGATCAAGGTACCGGTTGGTACAACAGTAAGTCAGGTTATAGAGGGCAAGAGCAGTGCTATGGCCGATCTCACAGTGGATGGAGAGTGTGCCATCGTGGCTAACGGTGGACAGGGGGGGCTGGGCAATACTCACTATGCTACTGCCTCAAATCAAGCACCGAGGATGGCACAGAAGGGGTTGGCCGGAGAAGAAAAGACGCTGGTTCTGGATTTGAGGCTTCTGGCAGACGTGGGGCTTGTAGGCTACCCCAACGCGGGTAAGTCGACCCTGCTTAGCACCATCTCGCGGGCTACACCCAAAATCGCAGACTATCCATTTACCACACTCGAGCCGATGCTCGGTGTTGTCGATCTGGGCGACGATGGATTCGTCGTTGCCGACATTCCTGGTTTGATTGAGGGAGCGCACCAAGGTCACGGCCTGGGGCACCAGTTTTTACGCCATATAGAGCGGACGCGGGCGCTGGTCTATATCGTCGATGGCGGTGCCGTCGATCCGGTTGGAGATATGGAGAAGGTAAAGCAGGAGATGCTGCTCTATGATAAGACGCTGGGCGACAGGCCATCCATCGTCGTGGTCAACAAAATAGACCTGCCCCAGGTCCGCGATAATATGGATGAGTTCGCTGTCAAACTGGGCGGCCCGATGCCGCTCTATATATCCGCTGCAACGAGTGAGGGAGTATCGGCCATGGTTGGTCGTATCAGCGAGATGTTACGCCATGCCAAGCCGCCTGAGCTCGCAGTCGAATCCGACGATGAGTTCAAGGTGTTCAGACCTCAGCCGAGGAACGCGTTTTCCATCGTAAACAGCGGTTCGGTCATCGAAGTACACGGGGACCAGGTGGAGAAGCTGGTTGCCATGACCGACCTCGATAATGAGGAGGCGCGCATGTACCTCAAAAAGCGCCTGTCACGTATGGGCGTATTGAAGGCGCTGGAAAAGGCTGGAGCCAAACAGGGTGGCGTGGTACAATTCGGCAAGGTCAGTATGGAGTGGGAGTAGATGAAGGTAGGGATATTGGGGGGGACGTTTGATCCCATCCACATAGGCCACCTCATAGTAGCGGAGGAGGCCAGGTACCAGCTTGGCCTAGAGAAGGTGATTTTTTTGCCGGCGGGCAAGCCCTATTTTAAAAAGGACCGGATTGTATCCTCCAAAAGCGACCGGCTTAAGCAGATAAAGCTGGGAATAAAGGATAATCCGCGGTTTGAGGTCTCCGAGATTGAACTGAACAGAGAGGGGTCGACGTACAGCATAGACAGTATTACCAGGCTGAAAAAAGAGCTTGGGGATGAGGTTGAATTATATTTTCTTATAGGGCTGGACGCGCTGGGCGATATCCATAAGTGGAAGCATCCGGCGGAACTGATCGAGATGTGCCAGGTTGTTGGGCTGACGCGGCCGGGTTATCATGACTTCGACTGGTCGAAGGTAGAGAGCAAGATACCCGGCTCATCGCAAAAAATCAGGATAATAGAGGTTTCACAGATAGGGGTAAGCTCCACCGATATCCGTATGATGATGAAAAGCGGGATGTCGGTCCGCTACCTTGTGCCCGATGCGGTGGTCAAATACATCGAAGAGCATAAGTTATACAAGTCAGGTGATCTTTAATGGGTGTATTAAAGGCGCTATCTGTTGTTAATATGGTGGTGGCCGCGCTGCTGCATCGTAGATAATTGGCATCGCTTACTTTAGCTTCTTATTTATCACTGATGCTTTAGAGCTTAGATATCGAGGTTACGCACGGTCTGGGCGTGCGAAAGGATGAACGCCTTGCGCGGCGGGACCTCGTCGCCCATGAGGGTGGTAAAGATTTCATCGGCCTTTACCGCATCCTCCACCCCGACCTGTAATATCGTCCTAGTCTCCGGATTCATGGTCGTGTCCCAGAGCTGATCAGGGTTCATCTCACCCAAACCCTTGTAGCGCTGGATGTCCACCCCCCTGCTCTCGCCCATTTTCTTTAAGATATCGTCTTTTTCGTTATCCGAATAAACCCACTGCTGCTTTTTGCCCTTTTTAATGCGGTACAACGGAGGTTGAGCGACGTATAGATGGCCGCCGGCGATGAGCGGCTCCATAAACCTGAAGAAGAATGTTAGCAGCAGTGTGCGTATATGTGCTCCGTCGACGTCAGCATCTGTCATAATGAACACGCGCCAGTAGCGCAGCTTGGACATATCTAACTGATCCCCCATGCCGACGCCGAGTGCGGTGACCAGCGCCCGTATCTCCTCGTGAGCCAGTATTTTATCGGGGCGTGCCTTTTCAACGTTGAGTATCTTGCCGCGCATAGGTAGAATCGCCTGGAACCTGCGGTCGCGGCCCTGCTTGGCCGAGCCGCCGGCCGATTCACCCTCCACCAGGTAAAGCTCGCAAAGCTCGGGGTCTTTCTCCGAGCAGTCGGTCAATTTACCGGGCAGGCTGGTGCTGTCGAGCAGGCTCTTTTTTTGAACGAGGTCCCTGGCCTTGCGCGCCGCCTCGCGGGCCCTTGATGCGGTAAGGCATTTCTCGATAATACGTTTGGACTCAGACGGGTGCTCCTCCAGCCAGAAGTTAAGCGTTTCAGCAACGCACGATTCTACCTGGCCCTTTACCTCCTGATTACCCAGGCGTGTCTTTGTCTGCCCCTCGAACTGTGGCTCCGGTATCTTGACGCTGATTATCGCAGTCAACCCTTCCCTGACGTCATCCCCGGAAAGGTTGGCCTGATCATCCTTGAGTATCTTGTTCTTGCGGGCGTAGTCGTTAAGTACCCTGGTAAGCGCCGAGCGGAAGCCGGTCATGTGGCTGCCGCCGTCAGGCGTGGTTATGCAGTTGGCATAGCTGTAGGTGGACTCGGAGAAGCCTTCGTTATACTGTATGGCAACCTCGATCTGCGAGCCGCTTACCGACTTGTTCACGTAGATAGGTGACTTGTGCAATACGTCGCGGCCCCGATTGAGATGGCGGCACATGCTGGCGATGCCGCCCTCGAAGTAGAAGGTTTTCTCGTAATCGCCACCCATTTTATGGAGGAACGTTATCTGGAGCCCTTTGTTCAGATACGCTACTTCGCGGAAGTGCTGTGACAGGGCTTTGGGGTCGTACTGGGTATCCTGGAAGATTTTTGTATCTGCCAAAAAAGACGTTGTGGTGCCGGTGCCCTCGGTTTCGCCTATGACCCTAAGCTCACCCTTGGGCACGCCGTAGTTGTACTCCTGCCGGTACATCTGGCCGTTGCGCCTTACATCAACTTGAGTCCAAGATGAAAGCGCATTCACCACGGAGGCGCCGACGCCATGCAGGCCGCCGGACACTTTATACGTGTTGTGGCCGAATTTGCCGCCGGCATGCAGTATGGTCATAACCGTTTCCAGCGCCGATACGCCGGTTGTGGCATGTTTTTCTACGGGTATACCGCGTCCGTCGTCGGAGACCTTGACCACGCCGTCTGCGCCGATCTCAACCAGTACCTTGTCGCAATAGCCGGCCATGGCCTCGTCGATACAGTTATCCACGATCTCGTACACCAGGTGGTGCAGCCCGCGTTGGTCAGTGCTGCCGATGTACATGGCGGGGCGGAGGCGAACTGCTTCCAGATCGCCGAGTACCTGGATATCATCGGCGGTATACTTTTGTTCTTCCATCTATTCACCCCCGCCTATTTTACCACATTTTACGTATATTATTAATAGGTTTTGTACTTGACAACAAACATCCATTTAGGTTAAAAAAGGTTTGATGAATGCTCCATATCCAAGCGATATGATAATTTCCAAAGTGCTCTTTTTTTTTAAATATGAAGCGGCTGCTCCAGATGTAGGCGATACAAAACTGCTTTCTTTATTCTTCTTTGTGTTTGTATTCCTAGGTTCAGTTGGAGTGCTTCAGATAGCAGCTTCCTATAATCGCATGAAAGCGCTGTCGTTTTTTAGGGGTCCTAAGACCGGATACGTATTCGGTGTCTGCGCTATTTTGGGCAGCATCCTCATCTTTTACCTTACCGGCGACCGCAACGTGATTGCGCCCCGCCTTGAGGGGGGGCAGGTACTGGGCCTTACGTTCTTGGGGTTGGCGACGGCGGTTGTGGCCACACTGGCGATTGCTTCTTACATCAAACGCAAGCAAGTTGTGGATGGATTGGATGAGCAGTACCCGGACGGTATGGAGGCGCTCGATCAGGAGGTCTATCTGCCACTGATGAAACGGCTGTGGAGCACGCTTAAAAAGAAGGGACAGTAGATGGGAATGTCCCCCGACTGGCGGCTTTTTGAGTGGGTAAACGGGCTTTCCGGCAATGCGCTGGTCGATGCCCTCATGAAGTTCATTGCCAACGACTACTTCGTCCCCGTTATTGTGACCTTTATACTGCTGGGCTTATGGTTCGGGGCGCGCAGCCTTGTACAACGCAGGCTTAACCAGTGGGGCGTGGTGTGGGCTGCCGTTGGAGTCGGCTTTACTAACTTGTTCATACAGGTCCTTAATGTGAATATAGGGTTTGATCCGTGGCCCAGACCTTTTGACGCTGGGCACAACTACAATCTGGTTTTCGGTTATGTGCCATCCGACCCCTCTTTCCCGGCAAACTCAGCGGCCGTTGCCTTTGCCTTTGCCACCGGCGTGTTTATGGGTAACCGCAAGGCGGGCACAGTGATATACATTATCGCGACACTGTGGGGGTTTTCTCGGGTTTACGTTGGTATTCACTACCCACTGGACATATTGGGTGGCGCGTTTATCGCCATTCTGCTAACCTACTTATTTAAAAAGGTGCTATTTCTGTTTGAGCCTCTTCCAACCTTGCTGTTGGGTATAGCTAAAACACTGCATCTGGCCGATATACCGGAAGAGTTTTCATGGAAGTCGATAAACTGGCGACCGACCATTGCCACCAAGTGGTGGAGGAAAGAGCGGTCCTAACTACTCGTAGGAGTTGGTGCTGAGGTACTTGAAGCCGCCGTCGGGCAGGACCACCACTATATTGCCGCTATCCATCTGGCTTGCCATCTTGATTGCCTGGTGAATCACCACTCCCGAGGATATACCGGCGAAGATGCCTTCTTGTTGAAGCAGCTTGACCACGGCTATACTGGCGTCCTTGTTGGAAACCTCCGGCCTTTCGTCCATGATACTTAGGTCGATAATCGGAGGAACGAAACCCGCCTTAAGGCTGCGCAGCCCCTGAATCGGATCGTCCACGAAGGGCTCGACTCCGATGATCTTTATGTTGGGGTAGTTTTCCCTTAATCTTCTACCGACACCCGTTATGGTTCCGCCGGTGCCTATGCCGGCGATGAAGACGTCTATCTTGAGGTCTCCCATATCGGCCAGAATTTCAGGGCCGGTGGTCTCATAATGGGCCAGCGGGTTGGCTGGGTTGCCGAACTGATCGGGTACGAAGTACTCGTCGCTCTGCGCCGCCATTTCCTGTGCCACCTGCACCGCGCCGTTGACGCCGCCTTCAGCTGACGATAGAACCAGCTCCGCGCCGTAAAGCTTGAGTATCTGCCTTCTTTCCACACTCATACTCTCCGGCATTACTATTTTGATTTTGTATCCCTTGCGCCGGGCAATCATGGATAGGGCTATGCCCGTGTTACCGCTGGTGGCCTCGATCATGGTTTTGCTTTTGGTCAGCTTGCCATCGCGCTCCGCCGCCTCTATCATGTACCTGGCGATGCGGTCTTTCATGCTGCCGCTGCCGCCTGTGTTTTGCCCCTCCAGTTTGGCAAATATTCTGACGTTTTTATTGGGGCTGATCCGCGCTATTTCCACCAGCGGGGTATTGCCTATTGATTCAACTACGTTTTTACTTCTCATATCTGCTTAATCCGCCCTGTCATATACGATAAAAACATCCTAAAGCGAGGTTGGTCGCAAATAGGATGTTTGTGCTAAAAGAGGTATTTACTCTTTAGGTTCCTGCGCCTCGCCCTGCGGGATTTTCTCGGTAAAGGCCTGCTGCAGCGCCTCGCCCTACAGCGTTTCGTCGACGATGAGGCGCTTGGCCAGGTGAATGAGCCTGGCCTTGTTGGCGGTCAGCGTGTCCATTGCCAACTGGTAGGCGTTGTCGATCAGGCCGTTTATCTCTTTATCGATCTCGTTTGCTATTTCACTGCCGTAGTCTTTCTGCTCATCGACCATCCTGCCCAGGTAAACAAATTCCTCCCTGTGCCCGTAGGTGCGCGGGCTCAGCTTGTCGCTCATGCCCCATTCCTTTATCATTTTCCTGGCGGTGGTGGTGACGTAAACGAGGTCGCTTTGAGCGCCGGTGCTTATTTCGTTGAAGACAATGAACTCGGCGGCCCTGCCCCCCAATGAAAATGCGAGCAGGTCTTTGAGCAGGCTGGTACTATGGTAATTCCTGTCCTCCGGCAGAGCTTTGGTATAGCCGCCGGCCCTGCCCCTGGCCATTATAGACACCTTGTGTATAGGATCGACGTTGGGCAATAAATTGCCCACCAGTGCGTGCCCCGCCTCGTGATAGGCGGTGATCTCCTTTTCCTTCTGGCTTATAACCCGGCTTTTTCTTTCCGGCCCCATAGATACGCGGTCTATCGCCTCCTCCAACTCGTCCTGCTCTACCGCCGTTTTGCCGCGTCTGGCAGCCAGAATCGAGGCCTCGTTTATGAGATTGGCCAGGTCGGCGCCGGTAAATCCGGGCGTTTGCTTGGCAATTATTTCCAGTTTAACATCTTCGGCCAGCGGCCTGGTTTTAGCATGTACCTCCAGTATGGCCGTGCGGCCTTTAACATCAGGATGGTCCATTACCACCTGGCGGTCGAACCTGCCGGGACGCAGCAGCGCCGGATCTAAAATATCCGGCCTGTTTGTTGCAGCCAGAATAATGACGTTTGTATGCGTATCGAATCCGTCCATCTCCACCAGTATCTGGTTGAGCGTCTGCTCGCGCTCATCGTGGCCTCCGCCCATGCCGGAACCGCGGTGCCTGCCCACGGCATCGATCTCATCCACAAACACGATGCTGGGCGCCGCCCTCTTGGCCTGATCGAACAGGTCGCGGACGCGCGAGGCACCCACGCCGACGAACATCTCGACGAACTCGCTGCCGCTTATGGAGAAGAAGGGCACTCCCGCCTCTCCGGCGACGGCACGGCTGACAAGCGTTTTACCGGTGCCGGGCGGGCCGACAAGCAGCACGCCCTTGGGGATGCGTGCGCCTATGGCCAGGAACTTTTCAGGGTACCTGAGGAACTCGACGATCTCCTGCAGCTCCTCCTTAGATTCTTCTGCGCCGGCCACATCGGCAAAAGTTACGTTGGGCTGGTTCCCGATGAGCATGCGGGCGCGGCTCTTTGAAAAATTGAACGCCTGTCCCGCTCCGCCACCGGCACGGCGCATGAGGAAGAAAAAGAGCCCGACGAGGAAGACTATAGGCAGTACATAGAAGAAAAGGATGGTGGTCCAACTGGTTCCGCCACCAGCTTGTACCTCCACTTGCGCCCGAAGCTCGCCTAAGGGCGGAATATCGTTGGCCCGATCATCGTTTATCTCCTGGATGAGATCGTGGATATTGACAAAGGCCTCTTTAGTTGTGATATAGGGCTTATCCGCCTCTCCGTCGTTGTTCAAGGTGAAGTTCACCGTTTGTGCATTGCCGGTCACCGTCACCGTCTGGACCTGGTCATTCTCTAAATGGGCGAGGAACTCGTCCCATCTTTTTTCCACAGGGCCCTCTGCCAGCGGATTCCATACAATCACTACGATGGCAACTATTACCACCATGATGATGATAAATATAAAACCTTTTCTAAATCCCGGAGTCATTTATTGGTCCTTCGTCCCTTCATCTTATAAGGTACCTTTAGCGTCAATCTTCAATTATATCAGAAACGAGCGCAAATAAAAAATCCGCCCCTTTGTTGCTCCTAGAAACGTATGGCAAAGCCAGAAAAGGCGTTTTTGTATTCTAACCACTCCGAGGCTAATCTGTCTACCCTAGATGAGCGGGGGCCTATCTGTAGAAGCTTAAGCAACTGGTCGAGCTTGTCCCTTTCGCCCTCGGCGCGCACCTGGACCGCTACGCCGTTTGGCGCGTTGCGCACGTAGCCGTTTAGCCCCAACTCTCTGGCGATGCGCCGTACATAGAAGCGGAAGCCGACCCCCTGCACCATTCCGTACACCGTTGCCGCAACCGCAGCGTTTTGCGTCACTTTACACCTCTTATATTAGTCTGAGCCCGGGCTGAGGGCGGGCGATTCTGGTCAGGCCGCAGCGTTTTGCCAGTTCCATTGCATCGCTCCATTCCTGCATGCGCAACGGGCGCGACAGTTGTGCAACGTCGTACGCCTTATACTCCGGCCTGAACTGGTCCATTATATTCAGGTAGGAATTCATCGATATTTCCTCAGCGATGAATCGCATAACGCTTTCTGTTCCGGCAAGGCCGCCCGGCAGCACCAGGTGGCGTATGAGCAGCCCATGTGTGGCAATACCATCCTCAATTATAAGATCACCCACCTGGCGATGCATCTCTTTTATCGCCTGTCGATTGGTTTCGGGATAGTCGTCGATACCTGAAAGACGCTTGGCCGTCTGTTCGTCGCCGTATTTCATGTCGGGCATGTAGATATCCACCACGCCGTCGAGCAATTCAAGCGTCTTCACCGAGTCGTACCCCCCACTGTTGTAAACCAGCGGCATTGTGAGCCCTTTATCGACTGCTATGATGAGAGCTTCCAGTATCTGCGGCACCACGTGTGACGGACTGACAAGGTTGATATTGCGGCAGCCCTTGGTCTGAAGATATAGCATGATGGTGGACAGTTTATCGGCGCTGGCCTCGTCGCCCTGGCCAAGCTGGCTGATGCTGTAGTTCTGGCAGTAGACGCACTTGAGGTTGCAATTGGTAAAAAATATGGTGCCGGAGCCGCCGCCTGCCACCAGAGGAGGTTCCTCTCCAAAATGCGGCCCGTAGCTGGAGATGATCGCGTGACTGCTGGTGCGACACTTGCCCAGCTCGCCTGCCAGCCGATCAACCTTGCACACACGCGGGCACACCGCGCAGCTTGCGAGCATGGCACTTGCTTTATCCGCCCGCCGTTTGAGTTTGCCTGTCTTCTGGAGGGCTATGTAAGACGCGGTCATTTTTATAGCTTTGCTTGTTTTGCCCTACTCGTTTTCTTTTTTGCGCGTTTTATCGATTATCTCGACAGTACTGGGTGTGGGCAGTATGGTTAACGGGGCCGCTTTTTTAGAGGTTTTTTTGGGTTTTTTGGTTTCCCTGTGCCTTTTGTCACGACTACCCATGGCTTGCCTCCTTAGGCCAAGAGTCTAGCAGAAGACCGCATCCCGTGTAAAGGAATATTTAGCTTTTTATGATATAATCGGTCGTAACTATGAATTATCAAGAGGCCGTCGACTGGATTTTGGGACTTACCGACTACGAGCGTATACACGGAGCCCTTTACAGCGAGGCCGATTTTGACTTAAGACGCATGGAGCAACTGCTGGGGCGGCTGCGCAATCCGCACGTAGGCTCGCGCTCGATTCATATCGCTGGTTCCAAGGGCAAGGGCAGCACCGCTGCCATGATAGCGTCGTCGATAAGAGTAGCCAGCTTCCCCGTCGGCCTGTTTACATCGCCACACCTGCATACCATAAGAGAGCGAATATCGGCCAACGGAATGCAGATAACCGAGGCGGAGCTGGTTTATCTGGTTGACAGGCTGATTCCCGAGGTGGAGGCGGTCAATGAAACCGCAAGCTACGGACAGCTGACGACCTTTGAGGTGCTGGCGGCGCTGGCCTTCATGTTCTTCAGGGAGAAGAAGGTTGACTTTCAGGTGGTTGAGGTGGGATTGGGAGGAAGGCTGGATGCCACCAACGTGTTGGTTCCCGAGGTATGCGTTATCACCTCGATAAGCCTGGACCATATGGCCATTTTAGGTGATACAATCGAAAAAATCGCTAAGGAAAAGGCGGGTATAATCAAGGAGGGAGTGACCGTGGTATGCGCTCCGCAGCAACCCGAGGCGATGAGTGTCATCGAAAGCACCTGTAATAACAAAAACGCGGGGCTTATCAAAATAGGACGGGATGTTACCTGGCGCAGCAAGGGCCACAATCTTTACGGCCAGTCATTCGGTATAAAAGGCCGGCTGGGCAGCTACGACCTTACCATTCCGCTGCTGGGCGAGCATCAGATGGTAAACGCGGCTACGGCTGTGGCCGTTTTGGAGCTGTTGGACATCAGCAAGCAGCGCATTGTTGATGGTTTCATAAACGTGGATTGGCCGGGACGAATGGAAGTGCTTGGCCGCAGGCCTCTGCTGGTGGTGGACGGCGCCCACAACGTGGATTCGGCGAACAAGCTGGTGCGTACACTGAAGCAGTATTTTAAGCAGCAGCGTCTGATTTTACTCTTCGGGGTGTCCGCCGACAAGGATGTTGACGGCATAATAGACGCTCTGGCCCCGTCCTGCGGCGAGGTTATCGTCACCCGCTCGCGCCACCCGCGCTACGCGGCGCCCGCCGAGCTGGCGGCGGGATTTGCCAGGCATGGCCTGTCAGTAAGGCAATGCACCGATACGGCCGAGGCAATAGCCGAGGCATTGAGAATCGCCGAAAAGGATGATCTTATCTGCGCAACCGGATCGCTTTTCATCGTGGCCGAGGTGATCGAAGAGGTGCAGGGCTTGTCGGGTGAGGTATATTCATTGTAAAATCATCTCTAGCATCTATTCTTGGGAGATTTATTACAGATGGTCGAAGATCCAAAGGGCAGAAAACGCGTTGTCATTACTGGCATGGGTGCGGTTGTTCCCTTAGGCCTTAACGTTGATGAGTACTGGAAGAACCTTATTGCCGGTAAAAGCGGGATAGACAAGATAACGCTTTTTGACGCCTCAGACCTGTCGTGTCAGATAGCGGGCGAGGTTAAGGGATTCGACTCGCTTCAGTATATCGACCGAAAAGCGGCCCGCCACATGGCACGCTTTTCCCAGTTTGCGGTGGCCGCGGCCACGATGGCAATAGATGACGCTGCGCTCGATCTGGACAAGGAGCAGAGAGACAGGATCGGGATGATCATAGGCAACGGCATAGGCGGGCTGCCCAATATGCAGGAACAGTGCAACGTGCTGGAGACCAGAGGCGGCATGCGGGTTACCCCCTTCTTTATGCCGATTACGCTGGCCAACATGGCAGCATCACAGATAAGCATCAAGTTTGGGCTTATGGGTTATACATCCACCACGGTTACGGCTTGTGCGGCGGGCACGCAGGCCATAGGTGAGGCGGCGGAGATCATTCGTCAGGGTAAGTGTGACGTGATGGTAACGGGCGGCACCGAGGCGGGCATAACCGGAATAGGCGTTGCCGGATTTTGTACAATGAAGGCACTTACTAACAACAACGGCATTCCCTCAAAAGCGAGCAGGCCTTTTGATGCCAATCGCGATGGCTTTATCCCAGGCGAGGGCGCGGGAGTGCTGGTACTGGAGAGTATGGAGCATGCGTTAAATCGCGGCGCAAACATTCTTGCTGAAGTCGTCGGTTATGGTTGTTCCGCAGACGCTTACCACATTACCGCGCCGGAATCCAATGGAGCGGGGATGATACGCGGCATGAAGGCGGCACTGGACGACGCGTTTCTTGCCACTTCGGACGTAGATTATATCAATGCGCACGGTACGTCCACTCCTTTAAACGATAAGACAGAAACTAAGGCCATAAAGGGCCTGTTTGGGGACTATGCCTACAAGATACCGATAAGCTCTACAAAGTCCATGATAGGGCATTTACTGGGCGCTTCCGGCGGCGCTGAGGCGGTGGCCGTGGTTAAGACAATAACCGATGGTATAATCCACCCCACCATAAACTACGAAACCGCCGACCCGGAATGTGACCTGGACTACGTGCCCAACACGGCGCGCCAGAAACAGGTGAAGGTGGCCATTTCCAACAGCTTTGGCTTTGGCGGCCAAAACGCCTGTTTAGTGCTTAAAGCGTACGAGGGGTAGCAACCGCTGGCTAGTCCGTATACACAGTTGCCAATGCATGATTACCATTTAGTTTCTTCACTTCACTTCCGCAGTCCTAAAAAGGTTTTGGCCGCAACGTCGCGGGTGTTGTATAATTGGAGTTGGGAGTTATTATGAAGGTAACAGTTAAGTTTTTTGCCAGATATAGAGACATTGTGGGGGATAGCGAGATAGAGTTTGAGCTTGAGGATGGCAGCACCGTCGCTAGTCTCATCGAAAAGCTGCTTGTACAGTACCTCGACTTTCCAGGCGAACCCTCGATGGTAGCGGTCAACGCCGAGTACGTAGAACCAGATTTGATACTATATGAGGGGGATGAGGCGGCCTTCTTCCCCCCTTTCAGTGGAGGATAGACGTGTTCAAGATAACCAGAGAGCCCCTTTCGGTCGAATCGGTTGTGAATGACGTAAACAAGGGCGGCAACGGCGGCATCTGTACCTTTGTGGGCACGGTGCGTGACAATGCCGAGGGCAAGGGCGTGTTGCATCTTGAGTACGACGCCTATCCTGCAATGGCCGAAAAGAAGCTGGCGGAAATCGCCGCCGAAATCAAGGATAAGTGGGGACTTACCGATGTTTCCATTGTGCACCGCATCGGCAAGCTCAATATAGGCGAGGCGGCGGCGATTATAGCAGTGGGCGCTGCGCACCGCAAGGAGGCGTTTGCGGCGTGCCAGTACGCCATCGACCGCATAAAAGAGTACGTTCCCATATGGAAAAAGGAGTTTTTTGAGGACGGCGAGGTCTGGGTGGAGCAGCCCCCCGGACATTGAGCTTAAGAAAGGTGCGTATATTTGAATCGAGAGAAAGTTGAGCTTAGAGTAGACGCTCTGAACGTAATTGGCGAAGTGTTCTCCCCCCAATCCGATGGCCCCCACCCGGCGCTGGTGCTGTGCCACGGCATACCCAGCGGCAATCCGAAGAACCCCGATGACGGTGGCTACCCGGCGCTTGCCGAGAGGTTCGTCGGTCAAGGTTTTATCGTAATGATCTTCAACTTCAGGGGCGCGGGCCTGAGCGAGGGGCACTTCGACATCATGGGCTGGACGCGCGATTTGAACGCTGCGCTGGACTTTATCTGTGATTTCGATGGAGTCGACAAAACGCGTATTTCGATGATGGCTTTCTCCGGCGGCGCCATGGTTGCGCTGTACACCGTGGCGCGCGATGAACGGATAAAGGCGCTGGTGAGCTGCTGCTGCCCGGTACGTATACCGTTTGTCGACGACAGGGAGTATGTGATCAGGTTCATCGAGAACCAGCGCCAGATAAGCATCAGCCGCGATATGTTGCCGGTACAGACGCCGGAGAAGATTATAGAGAATTTTGAGCGGATCAATCCGCTGCACTACGTGGACCGGATATCACCACGGCCTCTACTCATCATCCACGGGGATAATGATGATCTGGTAGATCCGGCGCAGGCGTACGAGATATACGAGAAGGCTAAGGAACCAAAGGAGCTGGCGATGATAGCGGGGGCGGGGCACCGCCTGCGTCTTGAGGAAGACGCCATGAGGATCGCCACAGATTGGCTGAAAAAGGTAAACGGTCTAAGTTAGGGTCGGGGAGAATATTATGCACATACTGGCAGTAACGCAGGGAGTGTACGGCGACAGGATCGTTGAGAACATACGCAAACGCGGGCCTGCTGGCTGGAGGATAGAGGTTTATAATCCACCGCGCGCCCTGCCGTCCATAATCGATGAGCCGGAGGAGTTTCTGCCAGAGGAAATGCCGCGGATTGACCTCGTTTTACTCTTAGGCGAATCATCCAAGGTGGCGCAGCTTATAGGCGGTATCGCCAGTCTTACGGGAGCCAAGGCGGTGGTGGCGCCAATAGACGATTCATCGTGGATGCCGCCGGGACTGGCAAAGCAGTTGCAGCAGGAGCTGGACGATATGGGTGTCGTCGCAGTATTTCCAAAGACGTTTTGTACCATCACCGAGGAGGGCTGCGGGTACAGGGGCAGCTACGTTACCTACCAAAACGAGACGATTGCCGAGTTCGCCAAATATTTCGGCCGTCCCCAGCTTGAAATGACCACCAGCGACGACGGCAAGACAGTCGATAAATTCGAGGTTGTACGCGGGGCACCCTGCGGCTCAACGCACCACGCCGCCGAACAGATGATTGGCCATCCAACCGAAGAAGTTAGATACAAGGCTGGACTGATATCGCACCACTATCCGTGCCTGGCCTCGATGCAGCAGGAGGCGCTGGACGACAGCCTGTTTGACACGTTGATGCACCTTTCCGGCTATGTGATGAACGACGAGGTGGCAAAGGTGCTGGATGAGTCTGAGTAGCAGTGTCGCCATCATGCAGGTAGATAATCGTTTGTTGCCCAGTAAGAGGGCCTTGCCCAACCCCCGTCTTGGGGCTATTTTATACTACTGAGGATTGGCTTTTATAAGGGCGATGGCTAGGTACATGCCGACGTACGATAGGTCTTCCGTGGGCAGATAATTTGAAGCTGCGGCATCGAAGAGGATATTGACGTTGGATGGTATCTCGTCCTCGCCCAGGTACAGGATGACAGACACCGGTATTTTGGGCAGCCCCAAGAACCTGTATGCAGCGTCACCGGTTCTATCCATGGACAGGCCTCCTAGTGATTCGCCCGCCTTCTTAAGTCCCTCGGCATCGTTTCCGTATACGTTGAGTAGCGGCTGGATGGCCATCTGCCGGAAGCGCTTTTCAAACAATGTTGCTCCGGGAAGCTCGCGGTAGGTTATCCAATGGCCATCGGCAGGTATGCCAGACGAATTTATCAGGTAGTGCAGCAGTATGAGGGATATCCACATTGGCACCGGCGTATTGACCCCAACCTCCTCGACTTTGACCTCGGGGTGATAAATCGCGAATGTGCGGTTGTAGAAGGTGAGGGCGAACACGCCGTCTTCATAAGATGCGCCAGACTCTGCGGCGGCGATAGGCGCGTTGAGAGCAGCCACATCTACAAGCGCCTGCTCGTAGGCGACTTCCATAAACTTGCGTCTTTGTTCGTCTTCCACGTCTTATTCTTTAACCACTATATTTACCAGTTTGCCGGGCACGTATATCTTTTTGACTATGGTTTTACCATCTATATGCGCCTTTACATTATCATCACTTAAGGCCATGTTTATGGCTTCGTCCTCCGGTATGGAGGCGGGCGTTTGAAGTCTGGCGCGCACCTTGCCATTGATTTGGACTACGAGGGTGATCTCATCCTCGGCGGCCATCTTTTCGTCATACGTTGGGAAGGTTTGATTGTGCACGCTGTATGGATTGCCGATACGCTGCCACAGCTCCTCGGCGAAGTGCGGCGCGGTGGGCGCCAGCATAAGAATCAGCGCTTCGATAGCTTCCTGCCATGAGTCTGTATCACAAACGCCCCCTTTTACCTTCCCCAAGTAGTTGGTGAACTCCATGAGCGCGGCCAGCATGACGTTGAAGCGCATACGCTCAAGGTCGTTAGTAACTATCTTGATCGTTTTGTGAGTCCAATGTCGGACTTCCTTGATGGTGTTGCCGTCCGCCATCGCTTTGCCCGTTGGTTCCTCCAGAATCAGATTCCAGATACGATTGAGCCAGCGCAGTATTCCGTTGATGCCACTGTCGTCCCAGTTGCCGCCAAGCTCCCATGGCCCGATGAACATCAAATAGGCGCGCACCGTATCGGCGCCCATGGTGTTTACATAGTCGTCCGGATTGACCACGTTGCCGCGGGACTTGCTCATCTTCTGGTGCTGATGCAGGATGTGTCCCTGGCTGAAAAGCCTGGTAAAAGGCTCATCAAAGTCGACTAAACCCATATCCCTGATGGCCTTGGCGAAGAAGCGGGAGTAGAGCAGGTGCATGTTGGCGTGTTCTATGCCACCGGTATAGATGTCGACGGGTAGCCACTTTTTGAGCGCCTCGGGATCGAAAGGCCCTTTATCGTACTTGGGGCTGGTGTAGCGGTACATGTACCACGAGGAGCACATGAAGGTGTCCATGGTATCGGTCTCACGCTTGGCCGAGCCGCCGCAGGTTGGGCACGTCGTATTGACAAATCCTTCGTTGTATGTGAGAGGCGATTCGCCCGTCGGTCGAAACTCGGCATCCTTGGGAAGCAGCACAGGCAGGTCAGATTCGGGTACGGGCACAGTGCCGCATTTGGGGCAGAAGATCATGGGTATAGGCGCGCCCCAGTAGCGCTGGCGAGATATTAGCCAGTCGCGCAGGCGGTAGCTGACGGCGCGTTGGCCTAAAGCTTTGCTTTCCACATAGTCCGAGATGGCCTCCTTGCCCTGCGGGCTGGGCAAACCGTCGAATTGCCCGGAATTGACCATGGTTCCCGGATCGACGTATGCCTCTTCGAGCTCCTCGCCGCTATAGACGTTCGGTGCGATGACGGTTTTGATATCGAAGCCGTATTTTTTGGCCATGACAAAGTCACGGGTGTCGTGCGCGGGAACGGCCATCACCGCGCCGGAGCCGTAGCTCATCAGCACGTAGTCCGCTATCCAGATGGGCACCTTATCACCGCTAAGCTTGTTTATGGCATAAGCACCGGTGAAGACGCCGGACTTTTCCTGCTCCGTCGATAATCTCTCTATCTCGGTTTGTTTTTTTGCCACTTCGATATATGCTTCGACCTCTGCTCTACAGTCGTCGGTCGTCAATTTTTGTACCAGCGGGTGTTCCGGCGCGAACACTATGAAGGTGACTCCGAACACAGTATCGGGTCGAGTTGTAAACACGCTAAAATCGCCGCCATCCTCCAGTCCAAACGTAAGCTCGGTGCCGGTGCTTTTACCTATCCAGTTCTTCTGCATAAGTTTTACACGCTCGGGCCAGTCGATACTGTCGTGGTCCAGCAGCTCCTCGGCGTACTGGGTTATTCTGAAGAACCACTGCTCCAGGTCTTTCTTGATGACGGTGGTATCGCAACGTTCGCAGGTACCGTCTGCCAGCACCTGCTCATTGGCCAGCACCGTCTGGCACTCTGGGCACCAGTTGGCGGGAGCCTTGGCCTTGTAGGCCAGCCCGGCCTCATGCAGCTTGAGGAAGAACCATTGCGTCCACTTGTAATACTCAGGAAGGCAGGTGGTGATCTCACGATCCCAGTCGTAACATGCTCCTATGGTCTTAAGCTGACGGCGCATGTTGTCCACGTTGTCCATGGTCCACTTGTGCGGGTGGATGCCGCGCTTGATGGCCGCGTTCTCCGCTGGCAGCCCGAAGGCGTCAAAGCCCATTGGGTGCAGCACGTTATATCCCT
>DAOUZV010000083.1 GCA_030665485.1 Chloroflexota bacterium
GGCGAGCACCATTACGGATGCGCCGGGAAGCTCCACCTATTTCAGGGGCGGGCTGGTTGCCTACGTCAGCCAGTCGAAAGTTGACTTCGGCGTTGATCCCGCTGTCATCGAAAAGCACGGTGTTATCAGTATGGAAACGGCGCTTGCCATGGCATCGGCTGCGAGACATAAGTTTGGTGCTGATATTGGCATTGGCGTTACTGGAGTCGCAGGACCTGATGAGATGGAGGGCAAGCCTGCGGGAACGGTGCATATAGGGATTGATAATCAAGGTATGAAAAGAAGTATGTCGCTGGCTTTGGCACCGCGGCGCTTTGAGGTGAAACGTCGTACTGTGCTACAGACACTTGCCGAGATGAGAAAGCTGCTTATCGCAAAACAGCATTAAACCACCCTGCTCAGTTCGGAATCGATTTTGGGATATGACCCCACTATCTTAAGCAGTGAGGTGTACTTTTTAATTTCCTCCAGTGCTTCGGCGCAGTTCTTATCGTTGGCATGTCCCTCGAAATCCATGTAGAACAGGTATTCCCATGGCTTGTCCTTGGTGGGGCGGGACTCCAGCTTGGTAAGGTTGATATTACGTTTGGCGAATGCCCCCAGGCACTGATAAAGAGTGCCGGGTTTATTCTCCGTCTTTAGGATCAGAGTCGTCTTATTCTCATCGGCGTGCTTGGCTTTTTCTTTGGAGATTATGAAGAACTTGGTGTAGTTGTTTTTGGTTGATTCTATATTACGCGCCAGGATTTCAAGCCCGTAGATATCGGCTGCGCGCTCGCTGGCAATGGCGGCGCAGTTTTTGAGCTTGGCGTCTTTTATCATCTTGGCGCTACCGGATGTGTCGTAGGTGGGCACTATCTCGGCATCTATCTCGCTCAAGAACTTCTCGCATTGTGCCAGCGCCTTTGGGTGCGAGTATATCCTTTTTATACTGCTTAAGGTTTCGCCGGGAAGCGCCATTAAAAAGTGATTGACTATCAGATCGACCTCGCCGTATATGGTAAGCGGATACTCCAGCAGCAAATCATAGGTTTCGTTGATGCTGCCGGCCTGTGAGTTTTCCGTTGGAACCGCCCCGAAATCGGCAAGACCTTTATTGACCATATCGAAAACATTGCCGAAATAAAGGCAGGGAATGGGTGTGACGTCGACGCCGAAGAATTTTATGACCGCATCCTCGCTAAAGGCCCCTCTTTCTCCTTGAAAAGCTACCTTAGTCATATATCCTCCTAGCTACTATTGCCGATTAAAGCGTTTTGCAGGGCAATCTCGTTTTCGGGAGTGGTTATGGCGACGATTTCATCCTCAGCGGCGAGTACGGTTGAGGGCTTGGGAATTTGCGTGCTGCCACCCTTGCTTACAACCAGACAAATGATGCTTTCTTCGGGTAGTTCCAGTTCGCTTAGTTGTTTTCCCACTACTGGTGAATTTGGAGGTATTTTTACATTTACCACTTCCAGCGTGCCGCCCTTTATCGCCAGCAGAGAGCACAGAGGGCTATCTGGAAGCTCACGCTTTATGTTGGCTAAAATAAGATTGGTGCTGGATACCGTTACATCCACGCCGAGCTTTTTAAACAGCCCCTCATGCTTTGGGTTTTTCAGCCTGGCTATGGTGCGGGGTACGTTAAATTTGTGCTTGGCCACCTGGCAGGCCACCAGGTTGTCTTCGTCATGACCGGTGACGCCTATCAGAATGTCGGCTCGGTTGGTGCCCACTTCTTCTAGCGTTGCCGCCTCGCAGCCGTCGCCGCGGAAGACGATATTTCCCAGATTATCGCTTATAATAGTGCATCTCTTGGCATCCGACTCTATTACCAGTACCTCGTGACCGCCATTGAGCAGAGTTCTGGCTATGTAATAGCCCGACTCTCCTCCGCCGACTACTATGATATACATGTTTTTTCTCTTATTCCTCTATTACTTTCTGTAAAAGCTCTGCGCCGACTTTGGTTGGGCTGATGGTTTCGATCCCCAGTTTGCTGTACATCTCCTCGCGGATGGGGTCGTATATGCGTGAGACCACTCTGGGAACGTTGTAAATATGTTTGGCTATCTGAGCCGCCATGACGTTTCTGTTATCTCCCTCGGTTGTGGATACGAATACATCGGCGTTTTCGATGCCGGCTTTTATCATGGTCTGTTCATCCAGCCCGTTTCCCACCAGCGCGGTGCCTTTGAATGCGGACGGCAGCCACCTGAAGCTGTATGAATCTACATCTATGATGACAACTTTATGGCCCCCAGCATCCAGAATGGTGGCCAGTCTGCCACCTACCCTTCCGCAACCCATTATTACTACCTTCATAGTTGCCTTTCTTATGGAATTGAAGTTTCTTTTGTCGGAATAGGTTCCCGATATATTAGGACGCTGCAGGGAGCATATTTGAGAACGTAGGGAAGCGTATCGCCTAAACTGAACTCACCGAAAGGCTTTTCGTAGTTAATGCCCAGCAGTATCGTGTTGACCTCACGCTCGATGGCCTCTTCCACTATGGCCGGACCTTTATCCCTTGCCTGAAGCAGCGCGGTTTCGACATCACGTCCCAGATCCTTGGCCAGGTGTTCGATGTGATCCAGCACTTCCTCGCCCTTTCGAATCTCAGGTTCAACCTCTGCCTCCAGTGGCAGGGTGCGCTTAAGTTCGATCACATAGATGGCATAAACGTCGCCCAAGTTTTTTACAGTCATTCTGCAGGCCAACTTGACGACATCGTTATCTATGGGGGTTCCGTTTACCAGTATCAAAACCTTTGTGGGTACCGTTGGTTCTTTAGCCATAAGTTACAATCAAGCTCTTTTGCCAGTTGGTATATTATATCCCTCATGTCAAGCCATTAAAAGCAGCCGACATATTATAGTTGGTGGTGCGAAAAACCGCAATGGTTTGAGATAGAGGGAAACCTAAAATGGCGTAAATTTTAGCGCCAATTCCAGAATGAGGGCGTGGTAAGGGCGAGCACAGGCCAGAACTCAAGCCTGCCCAACAGCATGCTCAGTGAGAGCAGCACCTTGCCGAACGGTGAGACCGCAGCATAATTAAGAGATGGCCCTACAGCAGATAAACCTGGCCCGACATTACCCAGGTTGGCGATAACCGCCGCAAACGATGATTCCAGATCAAGGCTTGGGTCCGCAGCACTTAGAATAAGGGAGAATACAATCATCACCAGCACGTACAAGGTAACGAAACCCAGAGCGCGCATTACCCAGCGTTCGGAAACGGGCCTTCCGGCCAGCTTTATGGGCATGACGGCGCGGGGGCTGTGGAAGCTGGTTATCTGCCGATGAATGTATCGCTCCACGATCAGCACCCTTATCACCTTGATTGCACCGCCGGTGGAGCCGGCGCAGGCTCCGATCATCATCAGGGTGAGCAGGATGCCGCGCGACAGGGTTGGCCATATGTCGTAGTCTGCAGTGACGAATCCGGTGGTGGTCTGTATGGATACCGTTTGGAATATGGATTGCCTGAAGGCGCTTGCTGCGCCGTAGCTGCTGTTGATTATGAGGTCCAGCGCTATTATGATGCTGGCTGCCAGAATTATGGTTACATAAAGGCGCAGTTCGCGGTTATTGATAAATGATTTTAAAGAGCGTTTCCAGAGCAATATGTAGTAAAGGGCGAAATTGATGCCGGCGGCTGCCATAAAGAACGTCACGATTCCATCCACCGCAACGCTGTCGAATGCGGCGATGCTGGCGGTCCTGGCACTGAATCCGCCGGTTGGCATGGTGCTGAAGGTAACGGTGATCGAATCGAAAAACGACAGGCCTGCTATCGACAGCGCTGCGACTTCCAAAAAAGACATGCCAACGTATATTATCAGTAGGACTCTGGCAGATCGCCTGATACGCTCTGTGAGCTGCACAGCCTCGGGGCCGGGGCCTGCCTCGGCAGATACCATGAATGCCGCACCAACACCCAGTTGCGGCAAGATAGCCACGAAAAACATGACGATTCCCATGCCGCCGAGCCACTGAGTCAGGCTACGCCAGACGAGTATGCCGTGTGGTTCGGCTTCAACGGTCGTCAGCACCGAGGAGCCGGTTGTAGTAAAGCCGGACATCGATTCAAAATAGGCGTCTATGAAGTTGTCAAAAGTGCCCGCCAGCATATAGGGAATGGCACTGTATGCCGAAACGATTATCCATGCCAGGCTAACCAGCAGCAGCGCTTCACGCAGGGTTGGCATTGCGCTTTTGATGCGAGTGAAGTACCAGAGTACGGCCCCTGATCCCGCAGTGATGGCCACTGAAATAAGGAAAGCATTGGTATCGGTCTCATTGTAATAGATACTCCATATCAGAGGTATGACCATGAACAGGCCAACCATGGCCAGAAGCATCCCTAAATAGTTAAGAACAACTTTAATTCTCATTTTTAATAGAAAAGTTTCTCCACGGTCGTACTTACTGATGTACGACAGGCGACAATAACGTGGTCTCTTGCTTTAACAACGCTGTCGCTTTGCGGGAAGTGGACGTTGCCCTCACTGGTATAGGCCAGTAATTTGGAGCCAATTGGCAGGTGCAATTCCCCAAACGGTTTGTTTATTATTGATGCGTTTTCTGAGACAACATATTCGTTTATTTCTACCTGCCCACTCGCCAGTCTGGATACCGATACCACCTCGGCTAAACGGGCCAGACGGGCGATCTTCCCGGCGGATAGTTGCAGAGGAGATATCGCTATATCGATTCCCACGGTTTCGGCCAGAGGCACGTACCCGGGTTTATCTACTATAGTAAGTACTCGTTTAATCCCCAGACTTTTACCCAGCAGCCCTAAAAGTATGTTCAGCTCGGCGCGGTCGGTAGTGGATATGAAGGCATCTGCAGATGCCACCCGCTCCTCAACCAGCAGGTCGTAGTCGCTGCCCTCGCCGTGCACTACCACTGCGTTGAGTTTTTGTGATATCTCCCAGCAGCGGCGCATGTTCTGCTCTATGATTTTTACTTCAACCCCCATTTCCTCCAGCTGCCGGGCTATGTGGAATCCTACTCGGCCGCCGCCGATGATAACGGCGCTATTTGTTTTGCCTTTTGGCTCAGCCAAAAGGGCGCCCAGTTCGTCCATATCAGATTTGGATGCTACCAGATAAACTCGATCGCCTTCTTTTATGGTATCGCCTTCTGTGGGTATTATGGTATCTGCACCACGGCTGATAGCGGCTATGGAGCATGGTTTGGGGAAATCGATGTCTTTTATCGGCTTATCCAGTATATCTTTTTTGGCTACCTTGAACTCGGTGAGGTATATATTGCCCTCGGCGAATTCCTCCATCGGCGTAACGTACAGGCTGGATAAAATGCGTCTGATCTCATCGGCTGCCACAATCTCTGGGTTGATTATAAGATCGATCCCGAGGTTCTTTGGTCTGAAAACCTTTCTGGCTTTTGTAGGAGCGTCCGTTGGTACAATCACGTAACCCGAGTATTCCTGGTTGCGCACCCGCGCCACGGTGCGCTTTGCGCCCAATTGCTTGGCCAGAAAGCAAACCACTATGTTTGCCTCATCGCTGGCGGTGGTGGCGATTACGATGTCTGCTCTTTTAACC
>DAOUZV010000029.1 GCA_030665485.1 Chloroflexota bacterium
AGAACGGGCGAGTTCTACATTTTCAGGGCCAAGGCCACCATACTGTGTATGGGGCACCCCGCGGCGCGCGGATGGGCCTTTTCCACCGAGCTTCAGGGACTGGGCGGACGCCACGGGCCCGGCCTGGGTTCCGGCGATGGTGAGAGCATGGCGTGGCGTGCCGGTGCCGAGTTTACGCTTATGGAAAAGACGGCGGTGGTAAGGCGTCACCGCTCCACCACGGAGGGGTCGTACACCACGAGCTGGTTCCCCTGCAGCGTTGTCGATGCCGAGGGCAAAGAGGTGCCGTACATCAACGACAAGGGGGAGGTGCTCAAAACCGTATCGGAAAGAGTCCACCCAAACCCCGCCGAAAGCATATCGCTCGTCGGTGGCCCCAGCGACAAAGTAAAGGGCAGGGGTGGCAAGCCGTCACTGCCCGCCGACCTGGAACAGCGCATCGCCAACGGCGAGTTCAAGCTGCCGCTTTACTGCGACTTCCCCAGCATGCCGCAGCATGAGAGAAGGGCGATTTACGGCTTCAAGATAGCCCAGGAAGGCACCACCTGGCTGGCCTACCACAACATGACCCGCGCCGGATTTGATCCCGACAAGCACCTGCTGCAGGTATACGATGAGCCAGTACGGGGCGGGTACTTCGGCTGGCATCGCTTGAGGGGAGGCGGCGTGCTTATCGACTGGGAGCTCAAAACAACGCTCGAGGGGCTGTATGCCGCCGGCGACCAGATGTTCGACGGCAACTTCGTTTCACACGCACTTGCCACCGGACGCTACGCTGCCAGGCAGGCGGCCGCTTATGCTGTAACCACGTCGCAGCCACAAATAGACAGAGGGCAGGTCGATGCCGAAAAGGATCGCATCTACGCGCCAATGATGCGCACCGCTGGCGTTGAGTGGAAAGAGGTAGATGCCGGGCTGTCAAACGTGATGCAGCACTATTGTGGCGATACCAAAAGCGACGAACGCCTGAAGCTGGGGTTGCTGTGGATGGATGAACTGCGGCGGGCGGAGGCCAAAGCCTTGTACGCCAGAAATCCGCATGAGCTGGTGCGCTGTCTGGAGATATACTGTCTCATAGACTGGTGTGAGGCGGTGCTGCATCAGTCACTGGCACGCAAATCCAGCAACTCCTGGATGCACTTCATACGGACCGACTATCCCGAAAACGAGCCGCCTCAGTGGCGCAAGTGGATTACCGTAAAGCAGCTGGGCGGCGATGTGAAGATCCGTGAGTTGCCTATGGACTTCTGGGGAGACCTTGCCCAAAACTATGCAAAGCACTGCCGATTGTAGAGCCACTTAAGATTCAAGCTTGAAACAGTTTACGGCGTGATAACGGCTTGCTCCTGTATTTGCTTGGTTGCCATTAGCTGGAATACCTCATTTATGCTATCAATAGGGAAGCGCTTTATATCACATTTTATCTTTCCGTCGGAATACAGCCGTAACAGCTCTTTCATCTCGCTCAAGGTGCCCCAAATGCTGCTGGCTACGCTGCATTCGCCCGGCAGTTTGGGAATGCTGCCTCCGGACAGGCCCACTACAGCTATGGACGACCTTTTACCCGCCGTCTGCGCTGCCATTGCCAAGGTCGCATTGCTGCCAACGGTATCGATGATTACCTGAACACCACCGACGCCGCTGATTCCCCTGATATCTTCTGCCGCACTGCTATCTGTCAAAATCTGATAGTCAGAGCCAAGCTTTGCGGCAAGGCCCAGCCTTTCCTGCAAAACATCAACGGCGATGACCTTGGCTTGCGGACTGAGCAACTTGGCTATTTGAACGGCGTAGTACCCTATATTGCCCACACCCAGTATCGATATAGCAGCGCCGGGATAGAGCAGCGGCAGAGATTGCTTGATGGCGCGGTAGGCGGTCAGGCCTGCATCCAGCAGTGGCGCAACTTCGTAAGGATTCAAATCATCTATTTTAATGAGGTGGCGCTGTGCCGGAACGTGAAGATATTCGGCATAGCCGCCGTCTGGCCCAAAACCAACCCATTTCTTGGGGTCGCAAAGCTGTTCGTCGCCCTGGCGGCAGAGACGGCATACGCCGCAGCCCCACGCTCCGTAAACGGCGACCATATCGCCCTTTTTAAAGTCCGATACTTCTGGCCCGATATCATCAATGATACCTGTAACGTTGTGCCCTGGTATCACTGGCAGTTTCGCCCATGGGCGCTCTCTCTTTACCAACCCTATGTCAGAGCTGCATACGTATGATGCCGCAACCTTCACCAGCGTTTCTCCACCCTTTACTTCTGGAGTGGGGATATCATCTATCTGAAACGGCTTGCCGTACTGGTGCAAGCGTGCCGCCTTCATCGGCACCTCCTTTGTTTGGTGGCCACAATATCAATCAGGGCCATTGCTCAGCTCACTTACGAACTCGCCGAAGACGTTGTTATGATGGTCGATGTCCTTGGCTGTACATTCCGGCGGGATGAGCACCATGCTGTGCGGTGGGGTTAGCAGTATGCCGCGGTTCATAAAGTACAGGTGCACCAGCTCGTGCAGGTCCATATCAAACGCGGCGCGCGCCTCCTTGCCGTTGCGCGGCGGGGTCTTGCTCCAGCGCCACTCCGCTCTACAGCCAAGCCGTAAAACGTGCCACGGCATACCGTTTGCCTTTATCATACCGTCTACGCCGTCGACCAGCTTCTTGCACAGCGATATCGTATGCTCGTAAGTTTTCTCGGTAAGCACATGCTCCAGAGTCGCTTTTGCCGCCGCCATCGATAGCGCATTGCCCGAAAGCGTGCCCCCGCCGATGCTCTTGAGCGCCTTGCCCACACGATGACGCTGAAGCTCTTTTTCGACATCAGCACTGATGCCCATGAAGGCGGTGGGAACGCCGCCGGCAACCGGCTTGCCCAGGGTAAAGATGTCCGGCTCAAGGTTCCATGGCTTGGTATATCCGCAAGGCCCGCCGCAGATGGTGTGAGTCTCATCGATAATGAGCAGGGTGCCGTATTTGCGTGTTAGGCGACGCAGCTCTTCGTGGTAGCCGGGGTCCGGCATGATGATGCCCACGTTGGTCATTGCCGGTTCGCACAGCACGCATGCGATGTCCTTTGTCGACAACGCTTTTTCTAAGGCATCCAGGTCGTTGAAGTCGATCACCCGCGTTCCAGTGGTACGGGTTGGTTCGATTCCTTGAGCGTGCAGGCCGCGCCATACGACGCCGTCCCTTACTTCGACTGTATCGTGCTCGCCCCGCGCCTCAGGCCATATCTTATCGTTCATCAGGCCCAGCCGTGATTCCGGCACGTGGCCGTGGTAGGAGCCGTTGAACACGATGATGGGGTAGCGCTGGGTGACGTCCCGAGCCACGCTTAAGGCGGCGATATTGGCATCCGACGCCCGCAGGTACACCTGCCAGTACGGCAGGCCGAAGCGGCGCGTAAGCTCCTTGCCCACCCATATCGAGTCCTCGGTGGGCAGCCAGAAGGTCATGCCTTTGCTTACTTGCTTAACGACGGCTTCGATGGTGGCGGGTGGAGTGTGGCCGCACATGCCTCCAGTATCGCCCAGACACAGATCGAGATAGTGGTGGCCGTCGACATCGGTCAGGTAAGCGCCGTTTCCCGACTCGACGTAGATGGGAAAGCCGCCCGCCCACTCGTTCATGCCGGCCATAGGCACCCCGAATATAAGTGAGGATTGCGCCTGATCGGCCAGGGCGCGGGACCTTGGCCTTTCATCAGCGTAGCGCTGCTCCTCGCGCTTGATCAGTTCTTTAACTTTTGTTCTCTCAATCGTCGTCATTGCTTACTCCTCGCACGGTTGTATATTAAAAATCTCCCTTTTTCTCCTGTATGATATTGCCGCCGTCTATTACCGTTTCCGTTCCGGTGATATAGCTTGCGCCGCCCGATGCCAGAAAGACGGCAAGGTCGCCCACCTCTTCCGCCTCACCCACCCTGCCCAGCGGTATGGACGCCGCCAGCTTCTTTGACCGGTCGCTTATCACTGCCCCTTTAGCCGACGGGTCCCGCTTGATCCAGCCGGGGCATATGGCGTTTACCGTTATGCCGTGGGCCGCTAGGTCCAGCGCCAGCGCCCGTGTAAACCCGGAGATGGCTCCCTTGGACGCGGCGTATGCCGCCCAGCCTTTGTTGGCCACCATCGGTCCGGTAACCGACGATATATTGATGATGCGCCCATAAGTTCGTTTTATCATGTGCGGCGCAACTGCTTTGGAGCAGTCCCAGGTGCCCTTGAGGTTGGTGTTCCATACCTCATCGCGTTTTTCGTCGCTCATTTCCATAAACGGCGTGATATTGGCTATTCCGGCACAGTTTACCAGAACGTCGATTTTGCCAAACTGAGCGATGGCCGCCTGCACCAGCTTTTCGACATCTGCCTTCTTGGATATGTCGGTGGGAACCGCCAGAGTACCGCCACCCAGCGCTTTGATCTCATCGCAGACGTTATCAAGAACGTCCGGCCTGCGCCCGGCCACAACCACGTCTGCTCCGGCACGGGCCATCTTGACGGCGATCCCCCGCCCGATGCCGCTACCTCCGCCGGTGATTATCGCCACTCTTGCCTTTAAGGGTGTGCCCGGTGAACCTGCCTCGTTTCCCATTCTCAAACTCCTAACGCATCATGTTTCCGGTCTATCTTGCCAACATAAGTTAATCCATCCTCAAAATATTGTCAACGAATGGCCATACAAGACATAAGTCACATACAATCGGCACCTAAAGTCTCATAGTGTATCCTGTGCAGGTTTAGCTGTCATGGAGGAGCCTTTGCCGGGAATGAAAAGGATATTCATAATATGCGCTTCCGCGCTTTTACTGGTTCCGGTAACGTTTGCTTGCAACGGCACTCAAAACCCTTTTGAGGAGAATGAAGTGACTTTCGAGTATAAAATGCCTCAAATAGATTCCGACGCACCGGTGGTGATCGAAACCGCAACCTTTGCCATGGGCTGATTCTGGGGACCAGACTCCCGGTTCGGGAGTATCGACGGAGTGATTCGCACCCGCGTCGGCTATGCCGGTGGTTCCACGGATAATCCCACCTACCACAGAATAGGAGACCACAGCGAGACGATTCAGATAGACTATGACCCGTCCCTAGTATCGTACCGCTACCTGCTCGATGTGTTCTGGAACGGCCACGACTGCGCGGTGCAGTCGATGTCCAGACAGTATATGTCTATCATCTTCTACCATAATGAGCAACAGCGCGAATTGGCTACCGAGACCGCGGGGCTGCAACCGCCCGTCGTTACAGAAATCAATCCTTTTACCCGCTTTTATGCGGCTGAGGATTATCACCAGAAGTATTATCTGCAGCGTTATCCGCTGATATGGGGCGATCTAAACACTATCTATCTGGATATGGCGGACATAATAGATTCCACCGCTGCGGCGCGAATCAACGGGTATATCGGCGGCAACGGTACGTTGAAGTCGTTGCAGGCGCAGTTGAGTTCCTTGGGCCTTTCGCCTGCAGCTGCGGCGGATTTGCTGGAATTAGGCCGCGCCGTGTTGCCTGGCTGAACGCAAAAAGCGGTTGCTCAACATACGAGTTTTTACAGCCGAGGTTTGCCATATACGGCATAATAATTTTATAATACCTGTTGTACCATAACACATGTAGGAGGCCCGGCTTGAAGAAGTTGCCCGGTTTTATTGCACTCATATTCATCGCTTTAACTGTAGCTTCGGGTTGTACTCCTGCGGCAGATCCGGTCAGCGTCGTGGAGTCCTGGTGTCAGGCATACGCCGCTCAAGATGCCGAAGCCATGGTCAACTACGAACTGACATCGCTGGGCGACGCGACTCCTGCTGAACGTATAGCAGGGTACAACGATGGTTTTGCCTTATTTGATAGTATTTCTCTAACCGATGTCAACATAACGGTTCGATCGCAGCAAGAGACAACAGCCACGGTCGCCTATACCTGCGTGGAAGTCATGGTCTGGGCAATTGATGGTACGGAGTATGCAGAAGCCACAACAACGGTGTTCAACTTAACCAATAGCAGCGGGACCTGGCTGATATCCAATTGGAATATTGAATGAGGGGAAGCCCACTTGTGCGCTTGTTTTGCCCCACCGATACGATGAACTAATGTTTATTCTTCTTTAACGCCCCACAGGGAAAGGCCGGTTACGTCGTCATACTTGCGCTCAAGGCCTGGCCCTATCAGTTCTCTTAAATGGACTTCGGCGGCAAAAACGGTTCCCTCCAGCATGTGGCCGGCCACTGTATTCCCCCTGTCATCCGAAAGAACCACGTGCGCGTGCACAAAGACTTCATTATCCTTTAAAGATATGTTGCCTATGCAGCCTGCTATCTCGCAGTGGCGGTCGTACTCTATCTCCTGATATTCGTGCTTCTGCTGATCGTAATAACCGAACTTCGCATTTTTAAGAGCGCCGATCGCCGTAAAACTTCCAACCTTTATTCCGTTATGCTTGGCAATCTCAGTTACCGCCAGCATCAAATCCGAATCATGCGCAAGGTGCGCCATATACTCTTTACCGTGATCATATTCGTAGAAACTCATTGCATCATCCTTTGTATTTGCGGGTAAAGCTAAGGGAAACGGTGAAGAAACTCTCCACTTCCCAAATTGCCAACTTCACCGGGTTAAGCCGTTCCTATATACGCAGGTGAAGCTGTACCATAGCTTAGTGAAGCTCATGGATAGGTATCGCAAAGCTAAAGGTTGAACCTATATTAACTTTACTCTCCACCCATATCTTGCCGCCGTGTGATTCAACAAATGTTTTGGCTAAGGCGAGTCCTAGTCCTAATCCTTTTACTTGTTCCCCTTCGGCTATTTTGAGTATATAGGGGTCAAAAATCTCGGGCTGTCTCTTTTTTGATATACCAATCCCCGTATCTTTGACCTCAAAGACCACATCGTTATTCACTTGTTTAGCCTTCAGGATAACCTTTCCTCCTGCAGGAGTATGCTCAAGGGCATTATTTAATAAATTCTGTATCACCTGCCTTATACGGCTCTCATCAATAGCGATAGCGGGTAAAGAATCAGATAAATCTGTTATAAAAGAGATGCCTCTATCCGTAAACACCTGACTCATCTCATCAGCTATATTCTTGAGGAATTGAGCTACATCAATCTCCCGAATATGCAGCATCAATAAACGCTGTTCACCTCTAGCTAACTCCAGCAACTCATCGGCTCGCTTGTTGATTTGTTCCGCACCACGATAAATGTTATTTGCAAGTCTCTTAATATTATCGTCTTTGGTAATTTCAAGCTGTAGTTTACAGGATGCAGTTATAGCAGTTAAAGGAGACTTCAGCTCATGCACAAGCGCTCTGGTGAAATCAGTTCTGTTCTGTTCTGCTTCTTTGCGCTTCGTTATCTTACGTGTGATGCCGAGTACACAATCAATTTCTCCCTTTTCATCGTGTATGATGTTGGCCTGCACCTCAATCCAATCAATCGAACCATCTTTATTGTAAGCCTGCAGTTCTACCCGTTGTGGCGTGGACCCGCTTCTTATCTTCTTAGCGGCTTTTATCTTCTCAAAACTACCGACTATGACCTCTATTGATTCCGGTGGGTAAAATCTGTCCATTGGTAGACTCAAAGCTTCATCTACGGTAAAGCCAGAGTGCTTCTCAACTGATTGGCTCATATAAATAGTTTTCAGGTTTTTATCCATTACCCAGATGATGTCATCTGAATATTTTGAAAGCAGTTCACAGTACTTTAAAATATCTGAAGTGGCCAACGGCAACCTCCTTATTGTTGCTCCTTTATTGCCAGTATTATACCACCGCGGTTTTGGTTGACAAGGAGAAGATGGAGGACAGCTAGATGGTGTATCAGGGTCCTTTGATTTAATTACAGTTCTAACTGGCCCACTATTTATCTATTTGACGTTTGCTAATGCAGCAATCACGACTTCATTTATACGCCGTACGTTTATGATGCTCTCATATACCTTTATGGGTTTGTCTTTAGACAATTAGGCTCTTGAGCCTCTCAACAAGGAGGTGCAAGTCATCCTCCACAAGGAACATAGTATTTAATAGCAGGTTGTTTTCGCTAAAACTACGTATGCGGATCGATGGATCGCCTTCTCTTAGATTCTTTACCAGATCGGCAGTTTCTTCAGGGGTTTTCTTGTCCAACGTTAGCTGGAGACCAACAGCATGGTAACGATATGGTTGTGGCGTCAATGTAATATCCGGTACAGTCTTCAGGGCGTTCATCAGCTGGTCACGCCTTTCTCTGGCGGGTTGTAATCGCTCCCTCTCGTGATCCATCGCTACCCATCTTTGCAGTGCTATCACAAGGGCAACGACCTCTTGCCTGTCCAGTTTATAGCCTCTGCCAATCCACCCTACACCCGGACCTATAAAGCTATTTGCCTCCGCGGCTTCTATAAGATCTTTTCTGCCACAGACATATCCCGTGGAGTTGGGAGCTGAAAAGTACTTGCCACTGTGACATACAAGGTCAGCCCCCATCTTCACAAACATACTTAACCGATCTGTGGGATACGTCTGCCCGGCCGCATCTACTATGATGGGAACACCACGCTTATGCCCCAAGTTAATGACCTCTTCCAGAGGGATGACGTCCGTTCTTCTCGGGTCCTCTGGAACTGGAGCCGTATAATGTATGGCCGCCGTTTGCTCGTTTATTGCTTCCTCCATTGCCCTTAAAGTTGGTTCTATTACGACAAATTTTCCACCTGGAACCTCCATCGCTCTATCAAAAACTATTCGTAGATTTCGCTGTATAATAACTTCATTCTTCATACCGGTTGTGTCCGGTAGCCGTCTCATCTTATCAGTGTCTTTACCCGCAATACACGCCGCTGCAGCTAGAACGAGAGCGCCAAATGCCCCTGTCGTAGGATAGGCTGCCTCCGCTCCGGTAATCCCAGCAATTATTTCTCCTGCCTTTGTACAAAGATCTCGCATTTCAACAAAGTATCTGTTCGCCTCGGTGGTAGCCTCTATTACCTCTTTGGAAAGAGTGGAACCTCCTAAAACTGTAAGACAGAATGCCGCGTTGATAACACGCTTAACTCCTATTCCCTCATATATGCTCATATCACTCTCCTTCCTTGGTTCATATTACAACTCGAGACTCAATGCGCCATTTAGAATACAGGAGCATTTTAGCATATCGGTAACTAGTTTTTAAATGGATCTGAGGTAACAATAGGAAGAATTTTTTTAAGGTGAAGGTCGAGCTTCAGTATTGTTCGCCATGAGCGATCATACTACTGTAACTGGTGCAGCAGCGAGTTTGGTCAATTCCCTGATATTATTCAGATACTAGCGGGGTTATCGTGAATATTATTCCCTGGCCCGGTTTTTAACATTTTACGGACTAGTTATTGGGTGGCGGGTCAGTCATAGTCGATTCCTTGAGTCGGACAAGCCTCTATGCATCTGTAGCACAGGTAGCATTCCATTCTATTGCCGGTTTCCAGTGCCTCGTTTGTAGGACAGGCACTTTCGCATTTAGGGTTTTTGCAGTCTATGCAACTTTTGTTTTTTGTTAACTTAAACAGGCTTATTGTTGCAGCAAACGAATGCAACGTACCATAGGGGCAGCCGATGCGGCAAAATGGCCTATAGATCAACGCAGACATAATAATAAACGCTATGAAAATCAAAGAGAGCCATGAAGTTATAGTTAGAAAGAAGAAATCCTTAAGGCCTATTTCCGCTAAAATGCCAATGGAATATACCGTGGCCAACACGATAAACGTAGGAAAAACTACGATACGAATCAGGAGCGGCACTATCCTGTTGTTGATCTTAAGCTTCTTGATCGGCAGAAAGTACAACAATTCCTGGACGGATCCAATGGGGCAAGCATAGCCGCAAAAGACCCTGCTGAATATAAAAGCGAGCAATACAAACCCAATCAGCGTGAGTGCGGCAACCGGCGACTTAGCGAACGCTGGTATTTGTGGCTCTGTTCCCAACAGGTTCGCTTGCATCTGCCACGGCAGCATGGGCGTAAATGCCAGAAAACCTATTACTATGGATGCGACAGTGAAGCCGTAAGATATCTTTCTGTTGAACTTCTTTTTACGATACAGCGTTGCTATAATAATTAAAGAGACAACCGCATAAATTATTCCCGCTATCTGGGCCGATTCAAATATCACTCTATACCCTCTTCACCTTAGTCCAAGTTTATTACCACCGCGGTAATTAATCAAATAATATAATTTGGATCTTACTCTTTTTCCTGACCCACCCACATCGTTTAGTCCAATTGTTAGGTCAGTAATTTGCCAGCATCATAACATTGCATGCCAGGTTGGCAAGGTACTGGTGTAGGTAATTGGCGAGCCAATAGGGCTGTATAATATGCAGCAGCGAGATTTTTCTGTGGACAAATTCTCCCAACAGAGTTAGAATGCTTGACGTAATTATCACAGGGAGGCCGACTATGAGTAAAAAAGAAGAACTTCTAGAAAAATTGCAAAAGAGATGGGCTAATTTCATCAAAGCCGACTATGAAGTTCAAGCCTTATTCCCTATTGACCCACAAATCGAAGATTTAAATCAAATTGATCCGAATGAGATAGTAAAACTGGATAAACAACGTAGTGAGGCGTTGAAGAAACTAATAAAAACCAGAGAGAAATTGCGTAAACTCGAAAAATGATTAGAACAGAAGATTCATTTGTTGATCAACTGTGAAAAGAGGGTTTATTTTGAAGGCCCTTTTCAGGGAAGTCTGAGGTCAAGAGCAAACAATAGAGAGGAGGGCTATAACCTGCCAGCCCTCCTCTCATTTTAGAAGTCCTCTTTTTACGGAGAGCACCTCCAGTAATGCTTACTCATAGGCACATCTCCTTTCTGAAGACCCGCAGAAGCTGTCAGCCCCACCGCCT
>DAOUZV010000091.1 GCA_030665485.1 Chloroflexota bacterium
CGCGGCACTCTGGCAGGGGATAGCCTTAGATCACTGTACTAATGGTGTGCAGACGACTCGAGCTACCGCCACTCTGATAGCAATTACCGGGAACTTTGATGTTCTTGGGGGCAACAACTTTTCTACAGGACTGCGTCAGACTAATCTAAGAATGGAGGATAGAGTCAGTTCCGAAGATGCTATCGGAGCAGCATATCCCCTATTCGGATTGTTTAGTCGTGAGACAACCGCCATGCCTGTTACAGATGCAATACTTACAGGCAAACCTTACCCAATTGAAGCTTTGATAGTGCAAGGGGGCAATCCAGCATTGATCTGGCCTAATAGTAATAAGGTCAAAAAAGCTTTCGAAAAACTGGAGTTGCTGGTTGTTGCCGACTTGTTCATGACAGAAACTGCCAAAATGGCTGATATTGTATTGCCAAGCACTACCTTTTTGGAAAAGAAGGTCCTTAAGGATTACGGTGCTCAGCATCGCCGGGCGGTTGTCTTACATGAAAATGTAATTGAACCAGTGGGCCAGTCTATTATAGACTGGAGGCTTTGGGCTGATTTGGGCAAGAAGATGGGTTATGCTAAGCATTTCCCATGGAACAATGATGATGAGCTTTTAGAGTACTTGCTTGAACCGACAAGCATCACCGTCCAGCAGTTAAAAGACAACCCAGATGGTATAATATATGCTCACCTTAAAAAAAGAACGTATCTTGAGAAAGGGTTCCGTACTCCGTCGAAAAAGGTAGAACTATATTCGGAGCGGATGGAAGATATTGGATACGACGCTTTGCCGACATTCAGAGAACCAGCGGAAACTCCTATAAGCCGACCTGACCTAGCAAAAAAATACCCTTTAACTTTACTCACCGGGACAAGAAATGTAGTTTATCAGCACTCACAATATCGTAATATCCCCAAATTGAGGAAGCTATGCCCTGAACCTCTGGTTGAGATTAATACCAAGACTGCCCAAGATCTCAAAATTAGTGATGGTGAGATGGTAACCCTAGAGTCAGCTAGGGGTAGCATTAAACTGAAGGCCAAGGTTACCAACGATATTCACCTTAAAGTAGTCAGTATTCAGCATGGATGGAAGGAGGCCAATGCCAACGTTCTTACTGACGATGAGGCTTGCGACCCTGTTTCAGCTTATCCGGGTTTCAAGTCAGTCTTGTGTAGAGTAATAAAGGAATAAACTCAACGAAGTTCTTAAAGGTGAAGCCATGAATAACACAGAAAACGACACTATAAACCAAGAGCCTGATGTCAAGACATATCTGCAAAGTTTGCTTGTAACTGACCCGCTAAGAGAACCAGCAACAAAGTGCATAATCAAGGCTCTTGAGTTGCCTATGGGAAGCCATGGGCTAGATGTGGGCTGCGGAATCGGTACTCAGGCTTTAATGCTCGCAGATGCAGTGGGACCAGATGGACATATTACCGGCCTCGATGCAAAAAGCGAGTTCATAGAGTACGCGAGAGAAATTGTAAAGAAGAAAGGTCTGTCTAAGCAGGTTTCATTCAAACAAGGCGATTTCAACAAGCTGCCCTTTGACGATAACACTTTTGACTGGGCTTGGAGTAGTGATTGTGTAGCATACAGCCCAACAGATCCTATAACTCCGTTAAATGAGATGGCACGGGTGGTTAAGCCAGGCGGAAGTGTTATTATCCTCTTTTATTCGTCCGAACAACTACTTCCTGGATATCCCATACTCGAGGCTCATCTAAAAGCTACCTCATCTGGAATAGCCCCTTTCACGATTGGAAATAAACCAGAGTCGCACTATTATCGTGCGCTCGGATGGCTTCAGAAGATAGGCCTTGAGAACGCCCAAGCACAAACTTTTACGAATACAATTCATGCTCCATTAACAGATGAAATACGCAAAGCATTGACAGCGTTAATTGATATGCGCTGGCCGGGAGTAGAATCTGAGCTATCTCAAGAAGATTGGCAACTTTACCAGCGTCTAACTAGACCTGATTCACCTGATTTCATCCTAAACCTATCGGATTACTATGCGTTCTATACCACTTCGCTATTTCGCGGGAAAGTAGCTAGATCAACCTCACCCTAAAAGCTCTACCTGTTGTTGCCAATGTGGCCTCTACTATGGTGATGCAGCAGAGGCCTTGATAAATGATCTTATCCAGATTACTTGGTTCTGGTTCTAGAGTATTTGGCAAACTCCTCATCAGAGGTGTAATCGGCCGGGAAATAGGTATTGCTCTTGGCATATTTGCCCGGAATATACTCCTCCAGGTTGAGAGCCTTGCGCTTGGCATCAATGTGAGCTAGCGCCTCCTCAACAGTCTTCTGCCAGTCGGGCTCGAAGTGCCAGGTGGCACCGAACACGTTGTTCCAGTCCTCACCAACGAGCTTAGTCAGCATCTCGCTGCCCTCTATCGGCGATGTGCCTCCCATCCATGTCCTGACTCCCGATGTGACAAAGTAGCAGCCAATAGACAGTGCCTTCTCGCTCATCCACTCCGGAGCAAACCCGGCAACAGGCAAGTCGCTGATATCCTCACCCAGACCACCCTCATTTACACACTGTGCCAGTACCGTGAGTATCCGACTGTTATCCACACAGGAACCCATGTGCAGCACCGGCGGAATGCCGATGGCCTCACATACCTCTCTCAGTCCGGCGCCGGCGTACTTCATAACCTCGGGAGTGAGCAGCCCCTGCTTAGCGCAGGCAATGGCGTTACAGCCGGTTGTCACCACCAGCACGTCGTTCTTGATAAGCTCCTTAACCACTTCCAAGTGCGGATCGTCGTGGGTGATTCGGGGGTTGTTACAACCCACAACACCAGCAGCACCACGAATTCGTCCGGAGCTAATCGCATCGTTCAACGGGCGGAAGGACTGACGATACACACCGCCCTGCATATAAGCTATATACTCATGTGAGAAGCCTGCAATTATGCGATCGGTGTAATCCGGTATCTGCACGCTCTTGCGCTTGGGGTAGTTATCAATTGCCGTCTTGAGAATCAGTTTGGCCGTCTCCAGCGCCTTGTCCTCATGGAACTCAATGTGAGCGGCACCGGTGATCTTGGCCTTGGGTGACGTGGTGATAATCTTGGTATGAGTGCCCTCTGCCGCATCAACTATCCCCTGCATAATACACTGAATATCGACTACCATCGCCTCAATAGCGCCCGTTGCAATAGCCAGTTCCTGCGAAAGGAAATTGCCCAAAAGCGGCACACCTTGCCGCATCAGCACCTCGTTGGCGGTGCAGCAGATGCCGACGATGTTAATACCCTTTGCGCCCTTCGATTTGGCATAATCGAGAACATCGGGAGAGTTTGCAGCAGTAACGATCAACTCAGAAAGCGTGGGCTCATGGCCGTGAACCACAACGTTGACTTCATCCTCGGCAAGCACGCCGAAGTTGGAGCGTGATGCCACCGGGTTCGGTGTACCGAACAGAATATCGCTGATATCCGTCGAAAGCATGGAGCCTCCCCAGCCATCTCCCAGACAAGTTCGCGCCGCATGCATCATTATATGTTCTGCATCCTGATCATTACCTACATGGGTTCGGTGCATAGTTTCAACCACTTCCCTGTCAACACCTCTGGGAGTAACACCCAGTTTGCTCCATAACTCTTTGCGCTTCTCCGGCGCCCTTTTAACATAGGAGACCTCGCCCTTAAGGCTTCCAAAATCCGCCAGAGCGGCTCTGGCCACATCGGCGCCGATTTCGTTCTCATCGCGATCTTTTGTACTTACTCCAAGATACTCAGCCACCTGCATCAGCTTATTGAGATCCTTAATCTTGTAATCCGGGGCCTCACCGGTAGCAGCTGCGAGTAGGGTGAAAGCCATACCACGTCCGTGATCCGAATGTGAAGCTGCGCCAGCAGCAATAGCACGAGCAAGGTTTCTGGCGGCCACCGTATCTATGGTTGCACCACATACGCCAACCGTCGTCTTGCCAACTAATCGGCATGGACCCATATGACAGTTCTTACAACAGCTACCTACATGACCTATGGGACAGGCTTTCGTGCTCTCTGCACGATCAAACGCCGTTATGATACCATCAGCTTTCGCCTTTTCCATCATTTCCTTCACTGCGGGATCAATAGTCTTCTTATCTACCACTTTGATTACCCCCCCTTTTTTTACTATAAACGAATGTGCCTTAAATATTGATATGCACTAAATTGCTCTGTCAAAATAAATAGTGGGCATACACGCCCAGAAGCGCCACCCCCGCACTAACCTCAATGATGCCAACATGTTCTGGGATCATTATTTAGCTCCCTCGTCATTATCATTTTATGGGTACAGTTTTTTCACATGTAATGGTGTTATCCCTAAATGAATTATCAGGTTAGCCATATTACATGCTGTTAATCGGTTATTTACAATTTAGGTAGGTGAAGAAGTCACACGAAAACATTGATCGATCTGATGTGGCAATAAGCTTCAAGGAGAGGAAAGCACTTGGGGTCTCGGCGTACAGTAAGGGGCCTTCAATCTCGTAAGGAGGGAGCTACGAATAGTTAAAATGAACAAGATTATTGATCGTTTAAAGTACCTCTTCCGTTCCCCCAAAGGCCTGGTGCTGCTGGCCATTGCCTTCATATCTATTGTTACTGTTATCTGGGGCATGCTCTCCGGCCCCCTCGCCGAATGGGGTCTTAAGGACCTGGCGGTGCGGATATTCGGCATGGACCTGGAGGCGGCTGAACGCGAGGGCCGAATCATCATACTTTACCACAGCATCGCCATGGCGGCGGTGGCCATTCTGGTGTATTTTGCCACCGCAACCGTGCCTATGAAAAAGAGCGAGCAGACCGCTATCAACTGTGTAGTTACAGTGGGATACATAACTGCAATGATATCCGGCTTAATCTTTGCCTACTTCGGGCACAACTGGGCAGCCCATGGGGTATACCTCGTCGGGCTATCGCTGGTTTTCTTCGCCGGGATTCTGTTGGCGGTCGCGTTGTGGCCCTGGCGCAAGGATTACCGCAAAGCCCCGACCGGCACCCAAACGCGCGGCGGGATTGATCTGGAGCGTACGGCGTTCTTCACCGTGGTCGTGTGTTTCCTGATTTCGGCTATCTTTGGAGCGGTGCCCGGGTCGTACTTTGGCAACGGATTTGAAGTCTT
>DAOUZV010000060.1 GCA_030665485.1 Chloroflexota bacterium
AAGGTTGGTGATACCACCTACACTCGCCCGCCATCGAACCTGGCGTTGCTTGAGCAATGCAAGCCCGTTTACATAGAGATGCCGGGCTGGAACTGCGATACAACGAGCATCCGCAAATACGAGGACCTTCCTGCCGAGGCCAGAGCATATGTGGAAAAGCTTGAGGATCTGCTGGGGTGCCCCCTAAACCTGGTTTCTGTAGGCTCTGCTCGCGAGCAGACCATAGAGGCTAAACCTATACTGTAAGTTGATAATATACTATATCCTGCCGACTACGGGATCGACCACGCTATTCCACAAGACGTCTTTTATATCAAAAACGGGGCCGTCCTGACACACCTTCTGAAGGCCGTTTTCAGTTTCGACAGTGCAGCCATAACATACGCCCCAACCGCAGCCCATCATCTGCTCCAGGCAGACCTGCGTAGGTTTGCCGCCAAGCATATCAATATCGCCGCTTATGGCACGGTACATGGGAAGCGGGCCGCAGGCGTATATCTGGTCGGCGGCAGGTGAAAGATCGGCAAGGGCGGCGGTTACCATTCCCTTGCGCCCCATCGAACCATCTTCGGTTGCCACGACTACGTTGAGTCCCACGGAAACGGCTCGGTCAAGCTGGCCCGCTGGATACATATACGAGGCGCTCCCGCACCCGATGAGCAATGTGGTTATATATCCCCGGTCTATCGCATAGTCAGCAAGTGCCACCGTGGGGGCAATCCCCATACCTCCGGCAACTAGCAACAGCTTTTTCGAGTCGACATTAATTGTGAAGTTGTTGCCTAAGGGGCCCAGGATGTCAATTCCATCACCCGTCTTGCGTTCGGCGAGCCACTGTGTGCCCTGGCCCACAACTGCATATAGTAGCGCCAGCCTGCCGCCGTTGACGCGATGGACGCTGAGAGGACGTCTGAGCAGCGGGACATCACCATCCCGGCGCCTGCATAGCACCATGACGAACTGCCCGGGTACAGCCACCGAGGCTATCTGAGGACAATCGAGCCACATTAGATAGCCCCCGGGCATTATCTCGTCATTAGATATAACCGGCGATACTACTTGTTTCATTGCTGAATTTCTATACCCTTGTGATATTCCTGCAGCGATTTTACCTCATCTTTGCCCTGTTTGAAAGCGGCTATGCCCTTGGCCGCCGCCGCGGCAGCTGCAAGCGTTGTGATGTAGGACACCTTGTATTTGATAGCCGCCTTGCGTATGTACGAGTCGTCGTACTGGCTCATCTTGCCGCTGGGCGTGTTTATCACCAGCTGGATTTCGCCGTTTTTGATGGCATCCCCTACATTGGGCCTGCCCTCGTGCATCTTGAGTATGAGATCGGATTCGATGCCGTGCTCGGCAAGGAACTTGTGCGTTCCCTCGGTAGCCACTATCTTAAAGCCCATATCCGCAAGCCGTTTAACTGTATCCTGCAGTATTGGGGTCTTCTTGTTGGCCACAGTTACCAGCACCGTGCCGCTTTCCGGCAGATGCTGCTTTGCCGCCTCCTGCGCCTTGTAGAAGGCCATGCCGAACGACTCTGCGATACCCAACACCTCGCCGGTGGAGCGCATCTCCGGCCCCAGCACCGGGTCTACCTCCGGGAACATGGGGAAGGGGAACACCGATTCCTTGACCCCGTAATGCGGTATCTTGCGCGGCGCCGTATCTACGGTAGAAAGGTCCTTGCCCAGCATGAGCTGAGTGGCAATTCTGGCCATGGATACGTTGCACACCTTGGATACCAGCGGCACCGTTCGAGACGCCCTGGGATTGGCTTCCAGCACGTAGACCTTGTCCCCAGCTATGGCGTACTGCATGTTCATCAGTCCAATCACGTTCAGGTCGTTGGCTATTTTCTTGGTGTATTCGTTAATGGTGTCTATATGCTTCTGCGGCAAGCTCACCGGCGGGATGGCGCATGCAGAGTCACCGGAGTGGACCCCGGCAAGCTCAATGTGCTCCATAACCGCAGGAACGTAGGCCGTTTTGCCGTCTGCGATGGCGTCGGCCTCAGCCTCTATGGCATCTTCCAGGAACTTGTCAATGAGTATGGGCCTGTCCGGCGTAACCCCCACCGCGGCCGCTATATATTGTTTAAGCATATCCTCATCGTAAACCACCTCCATGCCACGTCCGCCCAGCACGTACGACGGGCGCACCATCAGCGGGTAGCCTATTCCGTTTGCGACCTTGACTGCCTCTTCAATGTTGATCGCCATTCCCGACTTAGGCATGGGAATGCCCAGCTTTTCCATTTTCTGACGGAAGCGGTCTCTGTCCTCTGCAAAGTCTATCGTCTCGGGAGAGGTTCCCAGTATCTTGACGCCCGCCTCCTCCAACTCCCTGGCCAGGTTAAGCGGCGTCTGTCCGCCGAACTGCGCGATCACTCCCATCGGCTTCTCTTTCTCGTAGATGCTCAGCACATCCTCGACAGTGAGCGGCTCGAAGTACAGTTTATCTGAGGTATCATAATCCGTCGATACCGTTTCCGGGTTACAGTTGACCATGATGGTCTCGTAGCCCTCTTCTCGCAGCGTAAACGCGGCGTGCACACAGCAGTAGTCGAACTCTATGCCCTGACCGATGCGATTGGGGCCGCCACCGAGCACCATCACCTTCTTGTTGTTGGTCGCGGTTGTAGTATCTTTAGCGTTGTAGGTTGAGTAATAGTAAGCAGCGTTTTCCACGCCGCTCACCGGTACTGCATCCCACGCTTCGGTCAAACCTGCGGCGATGCGCTGGGCGCGTATCTGTTTTTCAGGCACAGCGAGGATTTTGGCCAGGTATTTATCGGCAAAGCCATCTTTTTTTGCCTTTATCAGCAGGTCGTCCGGAAGCTGTGAGCCCTTGTACTTGAGCACCTCTTCTTCCCTCTCAACCAGCTCTTTCATCTGGTTGATGAACCAGTGCTTGATATAGGTTAGCTTGAACAGCTCGTCGACATCTGCGCCCTTGCGCAGCGCCTCGTATAAGATGAACTGGCGCTCACTGGTGGGCTCCTTGAGCAGGGCCATCAGTTCGTCAAGCGTTTTCCCATTGAAGTCCTTGGCAAATCCAAGGCCGGAGCGGCCATTTTCCAGAGAGCGGATGGCCTTTTGCAGTGCCTCTTTATAGTTTTTGCCGATGCTCATCACCTCGCCCACGGCACGCATCTGCGTGCCCAGTTTATCCTGGGCACCCTTGAACTTTTCGAATCCCCAGCGGGCGAACTTGACCACCACGTAGTCGCCGGAGGGAGTGTACTTCTCAAGAGTTCCATCGCGCCAGTAGGGGATTTCATCCATCGTCAGCCCCCCTGCCAGCTTGGCTGATATCAGGGCGATGGGAAATCCGGTTGCCTTACTTGCCAGCGCCGATGAGCGCGATGTTCTGGGGTTGATCTCGATAACAACCACACGATCCGTTACGGGGTCGTGGGCAAACTGAACATTGGTGCCACCGATAACCTGAATCGCCTCCACGATTCTATAAGAATAACCCTGAAGGCGCTTTTGCAGCTCAGGGGTTATAGTTAACATTGGTGCGGTGCAGTAGGAATCGCCGGTGTGAACGCCCATGGCGTCCACGTTCTCTATGAAGCAAACCGTGATCATCTGGTTTTTGGCGTCGCGCACAACTTCCAGCTCAAGCTCTTCCCAGCCTAAGACGGATTCCTCGACATTATACACCAGCCCGCCGCCGGTGCCGCCCATAGTGTAAGCGGGACGGATCACCACCGGATAGCCGAGGTCGGCCGCGATTCTTTCAGCGTCTTCGACACTGTATACGGCGGTGCTCCTGGGCATCTCTATGCCCAGCTTGTTCATAGTTTCCTTGAACGCTATCCTGTCCTCACCGCGCTCGATGGCATCCAACTGTACGCCGATGACCGTAACACCGTATTTATCCAGCGCGCCAGATTTGGCCAGCTCCGAACTTAAGTTAAGCGCAGACTGCCCGCCCAGATTGGGCAGCAGAGCATCGGGGCGCTCCTTTTCTATTATCTTGACCATGACATCATGAGTGAGCGGTTCAATGTAGGTTACATCCGCCGTGCCGGGGTCGGTCATGATGGTGGCGGGGTTTGAGTTGACCAGCACGATTTCGTAGCCCAGCGATCTGAGCGCCTTGCATGCCTGCGTTCCCGAATAGTCGAATTCGCAGGCCTGGCCTATTACTATTGGGCCAGAACCGATGATCATTACCTTCTTGATATCCTCGCGACGAGCCATTTGCACCTCCAAATGTTTTTTATTTATATATAAAACCGGCGGCTTAAACCGGATTTATCCTCTTAATGTCAAGCTTTCTCCAGCGTCATTGTTCTGTCTCTATATACGACCTTGCCGCCAAAAACGGTGGCCATAACCTTACCCTTGAGCGTTTGGCCGTTAAGCAGCGTGTTCGAGCCCATTGAGGCGAACGCGTCAGCGTCTACCTGCCACTCGGCATCGGGATCGAATATGGTTACGTCGCCCGGAGCGCCTATTTTAAGCGTGCCCAGCAGCGTGATATCAAGAATCCGCGCCGGTTCTACGGTCAACTTGGCGATCAGCTTATTAAGATCGATCTGCTTGCTGTGCACCAGCTCCATGCAACTGCCCAGTGCCGTCTCAAACCCGCTGATGCCGAAAGCAGCCTGATTGAACTCACACATCTTATCCACATCCGCGTGCGGCGCATGGTCGGTAGCTATAGCATCGATAGTGCCATCACGCAGACCTCGAATCAGCGCATCGACATCATCCTGTGTTCTAAGCGGAGGATTGACCTTGGCGTTGGTATTTGCTACGCCTCCCGATACAACACAATCCTCGGTAAGCGTAAGGTGGTGTGGTGTAACCTCCGCAGTGACTTTGACGCCCTGCTCCTTGGCCAGGCGTATGATAGAAACCGATCCTGCTGTGCTGACATGGGCAATATGGATTTTAGCACCGGTAAGTTGTGCAAGGGCAACATTGCGTTCGGTGGCCATTTCTTCGGCCTCTACAGGGATACCCTCCAGTTTTAATTTTTTGGCTAAAACACCTTCGTTCATCACGCCGTTGCCGCTTATGGTAACGTCCTCGCAGTGCTCGATTATGAGTTTGCCATGCACCAGACTGTCTTCCAGTGCGTCACCCATCAGTTGAGCATCGGAAACCGGACTGCCGTCATCACTAAGAGCCACCACGCCGGCCTCGATAAGCTCAGCTACGTTGGACAGCTCTTTCCCGCCCCGATTCTGCGTTATACAGCCTATAGGAAGCACACGGGCCGAGCCGTCCGTAATGGCGGTCAGCTTGATGAAATCGACCACCGCCTTGCTATCAATCGGAGGGTTGGTGTTGGGCATGCAGCATACGGTGGTGAATCCGCCCACAGCCGCAGCCTCCGTACCGGTGGCAATGGTTTCTTTATTCTCATATCCCGGCTGGCGCAGGTGGCAGTGCAGATCAATGAATCCGGGACAGACGATCAGGCCTGTCGCATCGAGCACCAGACAATCGTCTAAAGAAGCGGGAACTTCATAACTATCAATTTTGAAGCCGGAGATAAATACGTCGCCAATGCGGTCAAGCTCCTGAGCCGGGTCGATGATTCGTCCTCCTTTGATCAGCAGAGACCCTATTGCTTTTTACCTCCCTTTTTAGTTCCAGCAGCAAAGTGGCTGGGTTTGAATCCGTTGGCCACGGCATCTTCCTCCGAATCAAAGAAGAGCATGTTGGCCGGATCGATCTTTGCCAGCAGATGGCTTTGCACGCTGTGGTACATCTTGTGCTCGCGGGTGCCCTGGTGCCACTTGGTGCTGGCCATGTATTTGGGTTGAATCTCGCGCTCGCAGTAGACACAGCGCAGCGTAAGCGGTTTGAACTTTACTATGTAGAACTTGGGCTTTATATATCTGGCCTCATGCACAGCGGCGCAGTTGGGATTATGGCAACGCGCGCCGAAGTCGCGCTGGTATGTGGCATATTTATCGTTAGGAGCTTTAGACTTGGCGGTAGATACTTCTTTGCAGCCAAGCAACATGGAGATGAGCGCCATGCGCACCGGCACGCCGCGCGCCGCCTGCTTGAAGTATATGCTCCTGGGATCGGCGTCCACCTCGTAGGCCAGCTCGTCCACTCTGGGCAGCGGGTGCATCACCAGCGACCGCTTGAACTCCTTGCCCTTGAGTGTTTTTTCATTTATTATCATATAGCTTTTATCTTTGTCGCCGGTTTCTTCCTCTGCCGGCACACGCTCTTTCTGCAACCGCGTAACGTATAAAGCATCGACGCCGCTCTTTAAATCCACACGCATTCCAACATCGGTGAGCAGGGCCGGCTGATGCGGGGTGTTGGGAGTGATGTAGAGCGCATCCAGCTCCGCTTTTTGTCCGCTGACAACGCCTGCCAGCGAGGGCACCTCATCTGCCGCCACTTTTCGAAGTTCGCCGCCGTACTCCTCGGTGAGCTTCTTCACCACATAATCCGGTATCTCGTACCCCGGGCCGGGACAGAAAATGATGGTGGCCCCCATGCGCGCCAAAGCATAGGTAAGCGAGTGTATCGTTCTTCCGTATTTCAAGTCTCCACAGAGGGCTATACTCAGCCCGCCGATAGCGCCCTTTTCTTTCTTGAGGCTAAAGAGGTCGCACAGGGTCTGGGTGGGGTGCTCGTGACCGCCATCACCGGCGTTAATCACCGGGATACCAGCGTAGTCGGCAGCCACCTTGGCCGCTCCCTCCCAGGGGTGGCGGATGACGATGATATCGGCGTAGCTGCCGATAACTCTCGCCATGTCGGCGATGCTCTCGCCCTTGGCCAGCGAGGTGGCCTTTACATCCATCGCGGTTATTACGTGGCCACCCAACCGGTGCATGGCCGCCTCGAACGAAAGCCGCGTTCTGGTACTGGGCTCAAAGAAGAGGCTGGCCATTATCTTGCCCTTGCATAACTCGGACTGATCGGCAATCGCATCCGACATCTCATCGGCCAGTGAGAATATTCTCTCTATCTCCCCGTTGGCCAGGTCATCTATGGTAACCAGATCCCTTTTATCAGGACTCATGGCAACACCTCT
>DAOUZV010000184.1 GCA_030665485.1 Chloroflexota bacterium
TACCAACCGCTCAAATGTATCTGCAAAAACACGGCGATTTGCCAGCTCACCGGCGTATAGACGTTGTGGCCATAGAGCTAAATACACACAGTTGCGTTTTGAGTATTGAGCAAATTGAAAGCATTATAGCTTTATTTATCCCGCGCAGTTTCATATGTTACAATATAACTAAGCTATTTTAATATCGATGGTGAACCAGCATGCCAATCTATGAGTTCATATGCAAGGAGTGCAACAGCAAAGCCGAGGTATTACTCAGAAACGTCAACTCTGAAGTATCGCCCGTCTGTCCCCATTGCAACAGCACCAATATGGAGCGAGTGATATCCCGCTTTGCCTACCATCAATCCGAACAGATGCGGCGCGATGTATCCGGCGCACCGCAAAAGAATGCCGCCGTAGGCGGAATCAATGATCCACGCGATATAGGCAGATGGACCGAAGATAAGCTGAGCAGTATGGGCATAGATATCAGAAACGGTGAGCACGCAGACAGGTTTGCCAGTGTGCGCGACAAGATAGATAAGGCCAGAGACGGCGATATGTCCATCCTGGATAAAAAAGACGATTAGGTAATGGATTGCTACGCATTTACGATGCCAACTTCAACCGATGCAGCGAGGGACTCAGGGTCCTCGAGGAGGCAGCACGCTTCCTGCTGAGTGATATTGAAATTACCAAAGGTCTCAAACACCTACGCCACCAACTTACGGAATGTTTCTCGGCAATGGAACCTCAACTGTTAACTTCACGTGATTCAGCAAACGACGTCGGTATTCGGTCAGACGTTGTGAGTGAATACGAGCGTGGTGACATAACAGCAATCGTAACCGCCAATGCCAGGCGGGCGCAGGAGTCGCTACGGGTGCTGGAGGAGTTTTCCAAGCTGCCACAGGCCTCATCTATAGATGCGCACGCAATCGAACAAATGCGATTCAGCCTTTACCAACTTGAACGTGAGCTTACTTCAAAACTACTTCGCAGAGATAAAGCAGATAAGATAAACGGTGTATACCTGATTTTGGATTATGGCTTTTTGCGGGGACGTAGCGAAATCGAGGTGGCACGACAGGCAATCGACGGGGGCGTCAGAATCATCCAACTTAGAGACAAACAGCGCAGCAAGAGGGAAATATTGAAAGCAGCGAGAGAACTGCAGCAACTTTGTGCTCAAAACAACGTTCTATTCATTGTGAACGACTACATAGATATAGCGCTGGCGGCGGATGCAGACGGCGTGCATTTGGGCCAAAGCGATTTGCCCGTAGCCGAGGCCCGAAAACTGCTGCCTATCGATAGATTAATCGGGATTACCGCATCTACCACAGGTGAGGCTGTACTGGCCCAACAGCAGGGAGCCGATTACATAGCCGTTGGTTCAATATACCAAACACAATCAAAGGAAGACATACGACTGGCCGGAGTAGAAACGCTACGGGAAGTGAAGCGAAACATCACTCAACCAGTGGTTGCCACAGGTGGTATAAACATGGATAATGTTAAACAGGTGTTAGATTCTGGCGCTGACGCCGTTGCCGTTATAAGCGTTATACTAAAAAGTAATGATATAAAGGCGGCACTGGTTGAACTAGCAGCAAATATTAAAATAAACCATGGAGATTAGCTATATTGTAACACTATGATATAATTGTTAATCTTTGAAGGTTGTTTGGTTTCCATTACCTATTCAATACACGGGTGGGGGTAAGCAGATGCTTAAATGGTTTTTAATCTCTATTGGGGTGATAATCGCTATTATCGCCGGGCTGCTGGGAACGCTCTACTACCTCATATTCTACAAAGACGTTGCTCTGACACGACCCATTACCTATGATTCCGAGGAACAGGCGGTGGCAGCCGGCATATCGGGTATGCTTGATGGTTTGCTTGGAATAGAGTTAACTCCAGCCCAAGAAACTGAGCTGGAAGTGATACTTGCCGGTTTCGCTGCAGGAACTCACGATGTTGATGACCTAACAGATTTTATTACCAACGACACCACCGGCGTGATGTTCATCAATCCCATGAGTCTTTCAGGGGAGCGGTCACTTCAACTTGATGAAACACAGCTTACCGCTCTTATTAACCTGATGGTTAGCAGTGCAGATACGTTTTTTGATATGGAGGAGATTTCTTCAGACAGTGGGGCTCTCACCTACACTGTTGGGGGGTTCGGTGACTTAAAATTGAGCGGCATAGGGATGAACATCAACGCCGATAATATCGAAATCGTCTGTAGTGTTACGTTGCCACAAGACCTACCATGGTGGGGGTTTCTCTTCAGGGGAAAGACCATAAGCATTGGCCTTAATCCACTTATAGAAGCTGAGGAAGACGGCACAATTGACATCGACTTTAACCTCGAAGGTTTGAAGGTAGGCGGGATATCGGCAGGCTGGCCAGGTATCTCCAATCTTATCAACTACTTAGAATCCAGCTTTTTAGGAGATGTCGAGCTTACCCAGAGTTTCAACGTTGCCGGTCCGCTTAATGATATGTTTGGTGGAGCCCTCGGGCTCTCACTTACAATTACAGAAGGGCAAATGGCCTTTGAGGGA
>DAOUZV010000134.1 GCA_030665485.1 Chloroflexota bacterium
CGTTACCCTGTAGCCTTTATAGATAAGATTTCTGTCCCACAGTTGCTTTAATATCCACCAGCATGATTCGATATAGCTGTTATCGAAGGTATAGTACGGGTTGTCCATATCCGTCCAGTAGCCGATGCGATCGGTAAGGCTCTTCCACTCGTCGATATAGCGCAGGACGCTCTCTTTGCATTTTTTGTTGAATTCGGCAATGCCATAGCTTTCTATCTCCGACTTGCTTTTAAGGCCCAGCGCTTTTTCAACCTCCAGCTCAACTGGCAGGCCGTGGGTGTCCCATCCCGCCTTGCGCGGTACGTAGTACCCTTTCATCGTCTTGTAGCGCGGAATAACGTCTTTAAATACTCTGGCAAGAACGTGGTGAATGCCGGGTATTCCGTTGGCCGTTGGGGGACCTTCAAAAAGGGTAAACTGCGGCTTGCCTAAGCGGCTATCTATGCTTTTTTTGAAGATGGAGCGATTTTTCCAGAACTGGAGTATATCCTGCTCCATTTCTGAATAGTTCATCTTGCTGGCTACGGGTTTAAATGTCGGGTCTTTTCGCATGCTTTTTAGCACCTAATTAAAATCCCTTAGCTCTCGATAAGGGGAAACGCATTAAAACAGTATGTACGAAAGCTATTATAGCATCCTTTCATTGTATATCAAAGATGGCTTGCTCAAGCTTATAGCTTTACTGTAAACTAAGGCCGTTATGGAAGTGAAAAAGGCTGTTATTACCGCCGCCGGACTGGGCACACGTTTTCTGCCGGCAACCAAGGCACTGTCCAAGGAGATGTTGCCACTGGTGGACCGCCCGCTTATTCAGTATGCGCTGGAGGAGTGCGCTGACTCCGGCATAGAGCAGGTAATTATCGTTACCAGGCCTAACCAGCGCGGTATTAAGGGACACTTCGATACATCGGTGGAGCTTGAGCGCATTTTGCAGGAAAAGGGCAAGACTGATGAACTGGCCAAAGTCCGCAAAGCAAGTGGACTTGCCGAAATAAGCTACGTTTTTCAGGAGCAGCAGCTTGGCCTGGGGCATGCCATACTGATGGCCAAAGACGCCGTGGCTGGCGAGCCGTTTGCCGTTATCCTCCCCGACGATATCATCGACGGCGATGTTCCGGCAATAAAGCAGATGAAGGCCGTATACGATCGATATGAGGCAAGCGTGGTTGCCGTTGAGCATATATCTAAAGATAAGGTTAGCAGTTATGGAGTCGTCAATCCCGAAAGAATAGATGGTAAGGTTAGCAAGGTAAGGGGACTGGTGGAGAAACCCAACCCCGATGAAGCGCCATCCGATTTGTGCATAGTTGGCAGATATATTTTTACCCCCGAAATTTTTGCCATGATTGAGAAGACTCCAAGGGGTGCGATAGGCGAAATACAGATAACCGACGCCATGCACCTGCTGCTTGAGCGGCAAAGTATGTATGCCTATGCCTTTGATGGAACAAGATACGATACGGGCACGCCGCTGGGCATGCTCAAGGCGTCGGTGGAGTTGGGGTTGAAGCACCCCGAATTCGGCGTTGATTTCCGCAGTTATCTTACGCAGCTTGAGCTTTGATGTAGCTTAAGACCTCTTTGTATTTCTCGTCGCTTATCCTGCCCCGCTCCAGGTAGTAGTCCAGCAATTCTGTTAGCTTTAAGGCGCTGTGTAGGCTATATCCGGCCTTTTTCAATTGGTAGGCCCCGCCCTGCTCCCTGTCCACCAGCACCACAACGTCTTTTACTACCAGCCCGTGGTCTTCCAGTGTTTTGATTGATTCAAACTTGCTGTTGGCACCGGTTATCAGGTCGTCTATAAGCAGCACCGTTTGCCCTTTTCTAAATGAGCCGTCTATTTTGGCGCCGCTGCCATAACCCTTAGCGCCTTTTCTGGGGGAGATCATGGGTTTTGCGGTTACGTGTGCCAGGATGGCGGTTGCCGGAGTGGCTCCGGTAGGGCAATCGGCCAGAATCTCAAATTTAAGGTTCTTGATCAGCTCACGATAAACGCCCACGGCGGTGGCCATGACATCGGGGAAAGAGCGCATTATCCTCAAGTCGATATATATCGGGGAAAGCGGTGCATCGGGATTGGTTTCGTGCAGTTTCAGTTTGAATGCACCGAACTTAACCGATCCCGTGTCCAGAAGCTGCATGGCCAGTTTTCCGGCAATTTCGCTAATTGAAGTAGCTGTAATAAATTGTTGCCTGGCAACCGGTGCATTGCTCTCTAATTTATCCTTTATATACTCTGGCCATGCAATATATTTATCATCGGAGTCCTTGACATCCATTAGAAAGCCGCCTGCCTCCTCACCGGCAGGTGTTAAATTCCACTTACCTGTTTTTTTGAATATTAACCCCTTCTTTTCAAGTTCCTTAAATAGGAAATCTCGATTCATATCCATTAGTTTTGCTAAGGCCGTCATAGATAGGTAATTCATAATTCACACCTAAAACTTTGTGATTACTTTTCTCAGCATTATACCACCACAAGTAGGGTTGGCAAGTCTGTTACGGTATTGAAGCCTAGCCCGATTGGTGATACCATACATGCACTATCAAGTCTACTATGGAGGTTAACATGCAAGGTCTTGCGATACCATTTTTCTTTCTAAGCGCTTTCTTTCTGATGGTACTTTGGGGCGTTATCGCTCCTGATTTGGGAATTGTTACAATAGGATATCCCAAGGCTATGCTAATAACATTCACCCTATGGCTGGCAGTGGGGCCACTCACAATGTTTAATAAGAAACGTAAAAAGAGCTAGGAGTATCGGTAAGCTACTTGTCTCAGATTAAGAACGGAAAAAGACCAGCTAGCTAAAAAGTGTTAAGCAAATCGCCACAACAGCTATCGAGAGTAGTAGCAAACTCGGAGGTATGTGAATATTGGATAATATAGTTCAGAAAGCAAGTGCTTATATAGATGAGCATATCCCTAGGTCATTGATAAGTTTTACTAGTTTGTATGACCAAAAAACTAAAAGGCTCATTGTGTCGTATATTGGGGAATGGCCGCAAGACGAACAAGATTCTTTGCGTCATACATTATTTGAGAAGTTTGAGGTAGAGGTAGATTTTCAGGAAGCATTATAATTCTTCCGAGAGACGCTAATCGCTCCACATTCGTAGCTACACGGGGAAGTGTCGGAATTGGCAGACGAGCATGACTTAGGATCATGTGCCTAGATAGGCGTGGGGGTTCGAGTCCCCCCTTCCCCACCACCATCTTACGACCATATCGCGTTTATTATCTTTATGGTGCGCCACCACAGCAAAAACGCCACCACAGTAAAAACGCCGAGCAGTATAAAGATAGACCTAACCATATATCCTAAGTCCAGGGGAAGCAGTATATCTACAAAGAAACAATGGAAAGAATTAAATTGACAAGGCAAGGCTTAACCCTTAGAATCTTGCTAACTATGGCAAGTCCAACTACAGAAAAACTGGCCCGGGCCAAAGAAAAAATTATCGTTGCACTGGACGTTCCTACCGAGGACGAGGCGCTGGCGCTGGTGGACATGCTCAAAGACCACGTCGGCTATTTCAAGGTGGGTCTTGAGTTTTTAACTAGCGCCGGAATCGACATCGTTCGTAAGATCAAAAAGATCGGCGGCAAGGTATTTTACGACGGCAAATTCCACGACATCCCCAACACGGTTGCCGGAGCCTGCCGCGCCGCAGTTAGACTGAACGTTGATATGTTCACCGTGCATACCAGTGGCGGCCTCGAGATGATGAAATGGGCCCAGAAAGCAGTGAAAACCGAGGCGCAAAAGCTCGGCGTAAAGGCGCCTCTGATTCTGGGGGTTACGGTACTTACCAGC
>DAOUZV010000110.1 GCA_030665485.1 Chloroflexota bacterium
CGCCACGCATTTTCTACGGCTGGTGGATCGTTGCCGCAATGGTCGTTATCAGCACCTACATGGGTGGCGTTGTTTTCTTTGGGTTCACCGCATTTATAGGACCCATCGAGGCTAGTTTTCCCGCCTGGTCCAGATTCGTTACTACGTCTTCGGTGAGTCTTCGTGGGATGGAGTCGGGACTGCTTGCACCATTTGCCGGTAGACTCGTTGACAAGTACGGTCCCAGAAGGCTTATTTTCATCGGGTCCATCATCGTTGCCCTCAGCCTTGTTATGCTCTCTAAAATCAACTCGCTTTGGATGTTTTATCTGTCTTTTGCGGTTTTGTCCCTGGGCATGAGCACCTGCACCCTTACCGTCCCCATGTCCGCCGTGACTAACTGGTTCCATAAGAAGCTGGGCATCGCCAGCGCCTTCGCCATCATCGGGTTCGGGCTGTCTGGGGTTCTCGTTCCGGTCATAGAGAGATTGATTAATGTTTACGATTGGAGAAATACATTCCTTATACTAGCGGTGGGCGTGGTTGTAGTTATCACACCCCTGTCGCTGGTATTCCGCCACAAGCCGCAGCCGTACGGATATTTGCCGGACGGGGAACAGGAACCCTCTGGTCCGCGCTTGACCGAAGCTGTACAGGAAACGCCCGTTGAGAAAACATGGAAGGTGCGAGATCTTTTGAAAAACGGGGTCTTCTGGCGGATAACCGTTGCTTACATCTGCCTCATGATGCTGCTTGCGGGGGTTATTACAAATATAATGCCTTATCTTGAGAGCGTGGGTATAGGGCGTTCCGCGGCCAGTTTTGTTACCATGTCGATTGCGCTTTCCACCATCGGCAGCCGCCTCGGCTTTGGCTGGCTTGCCGACAGGCGTGAGCGTAAAACGCTCGTGGTAGCGGGATTTGCCGCAATGTTGATCGGTTTTATATTGTTTCTTAACGTGTCCGATCAAGCTTTCTGGCTGATTATTCCTTTTATTGTTTTTTATAGTATAGGCCATGGTGGCAACAATGCTTTGCGTCCGCCCATAATCGTATCCTACTTCGGCCGCGCCAATTTCGGTACCGTAATGGGACTTATGATGGGTTTTTGCAGTATTGGAAGTGTACTTGGGGCACCGCTGGCGGGGCTGGTCTGGGACGAGACGGGCAGCTACAGGTTGGCGTGGTACGTCGGTTTGGGCATTGCAGTAGTTGGCATGATAGCCATCTGGAGCTTACCCAAAACCAAACCCAAGCGTCAATTCTAAATACGCTATTTAAAGCCCGCGCTCGTACTCGGCTTTTGCCTTATCATACAGCGCTACGTTTTCTTTATTCATCTCAATTATGGGCAGGTCGTAGGGGCAGCGTTCCTCGCACTCACCGCACTCGGTACATCCCCTGGCCATATCGACGGTTTTGGCAACTATGCCTTGGCCAAAGCACTGCTCGGCGCTGTCGTGTCGCAGAAATGTGACTAGATTGTTTAATAGAGGTATGATAATGTCTTCTGGGCATGGCAGGCAGTAGCGGCAGCGGCGGCAGAAGCGGTCGCCTATCTCGTCCACTATCCGTTCTATTTCGTTCTGGTCCTTTTTAGTAAGGGACGTCAGGCTATTTTCGATTTCAGCTATTTCTTCGATTTCTGATGGCTTTTCTATGCCGACGAACGGCACCACGCCTGGAATGTTCAGTAAAAACCTAAAGGCAAGGTTTGCGTTATCCAGTCGACCGCCTCCCATAGGCTTCATGGCAAAAAAGTCTATGTTATTTACGTTACAGGCGGCCAGTACCTCTTCGCCTGGCTCGTGCGCCACGAAGTTGTAGGGATACATCATAGTTTCAAAGCAGTCCATTTTGGCTGCGGCCAGCGCCGTCTGATGGCCGTGCGATGATACCCCGATGTGTCTAATCAGCCCCGCCTTCTTGGCCTCCTCCAGCGCGGAAAAGGCACCATCTTTCTCCAGCACCTGATCCAGCACCGGCAGGTCGGAAACATTGTGCAGCATGTAAATGTCTATGTAACCGGTGTTGAAGCGCTCAAGGCTGAGCTTAATGTGCTCCATCGCTGTTTTGTAGTCACGCGCACGCGTCTTGGTCGCCAGTATCAGCCTTTCGCGCGGGTAATCGGCGATGGCCTTACCTATGTAGCCCTCGCTTACGGTGTAGCCGTTGGCGGTGTCGATGAGGTTGATACCCAGATCCAGCGAGTGTTTGATTACCGCTATCGCTTTTTCCTCGTCAATACGCTGGATGGGAAGCCCGCCGAATCCGATGCGGGATACGTTAAGGCCGCTTCTTTTCAGAGTTACTTTATGCATGTTCAACTCCAACTTTAGCGTTCTTTAAGGCTTAAAAAAATCTCCTCCCCTCCCAGTGCTTTTCAAATGGGAAAAGGAGGAGATTATTTACGTTTAGGTTTTAGCCTTGTATTACTCGTTAACTTCAGGCAGGTGCTTGAGCGCTTCCTCCACCATCTTCTGCGGGTATTCGTAGTCCTCCAGTTTGCCCGACAGGTATGCGTCGTAGGCCGCCATATCGAAGTGGCCGTGTCCGCTGTGGTTGAACAGGATCACCTTGGATTCTCCCGATTCGCGGCACTTGATCGCCTCGTCTATGGCCACCCTGATGGCGTGCGTCGTTTCCGGGGCGCTGATTATGCCCTCGGTGCGGGCGAAGGTAACTCCGGCCTCGAAAGTGGCCAGCTGGTGAATAGCCGTAGCCTCCACGTACCCCAGCTTATGCAGGTGGCAGATTATGGGTGCCATGCCATGATAGCGCAGACCGCCTGCGTGAACCGGAGGCGGTATAAAGTTATGGCCCAGCGTATACATCTTGAGTATGGGGGCCATTCCGGCCACATCTCCATAGTCCCAGGCATAAAGGCCCTTTGTCAGCGTAGGACAACTGGCGGGCTCGGCATTGATGATCTTAAGGTTGGGGCGGGAGCCGTCTATCTTATCCCTTACGAAGGGAAGGAACAGTCCGGCAAAGTTGGAACCGCCGCCGACGCATCCGATTATGATGTCGGGATACTCGCCGGCCATCTCCATCTGTATTCTGGCTTCCTCGCCTATTACCGTTTGGTGCAGCAGCACGTGATTGGCCACGCTGCCGATGGAGTAGTGAGAGTCGTCGTTTTTAAAGGCGTCCTCAATTGCTTCGCTTATCGCTATTCCCAGGCTGCCGGTTGAGTCGGGATCATCTTTAAGAACCTGCTGTCCGAAATCCGTATCCGGACTGGGGCTGGGTACACATTTGGCTCCCCATGTCTCCATCATCATGCGGCGGTACGGTTTCTGGTTATAGCTTACCTTCACCATGTAAACCTTGAGCTCAAGGTCAAACAGCGAGCAGGCGAAGGCGAGCGAGCTTCCCCACTGACCGGCGCCCGTTTCTGTGGTCAGGCGCTTTACCCCCTCTTTTTTGTTGTAGTACGCCTGGGCTATGGCGGTGTTCGGCTTGTGACTGCCGGGAGGGCTGGTGCCCTCGTATTTATAGTATATTTTGGCGGGCGTATCCAGATATTTCTCAAGATTGTAAGCCCTGTGGATGTTTGTCGGCCTCCAGATCTTGTAGGCCTGATGAACCTCTTCAGGGATCTCTATATAGCGCTCGGTGCTGTATTCCTGATCGTTTATAGCCTCCGCAAAAAGAGGTGGTGGCAGTCGGGTCGGCTCCTTGGTTCCCGGATGACGTTCCGGTGGTAGCGGCTCCGGCAAATCGGGCAGAATGTTGTACCATTTGGTTGGCAATTCTTTTTCGCTTAAAATAATCTTAGTGTCCATTATTTCCTCCTGTTCATGGAACTTGTTGAATTACCCATTGCTTTGATTTTAGCAAAAGCTTTTGACATATTACAGCATTACAGCTCAATCTGTCGAGGTGTGGACCTGTTTTTCTCCGCCGTGATTATGTCCAGTATTTCGGATGCCGCTTTATCGGAACGGCCATCCTCGTTTATCACCTCGTGGTCAAAGTGATGCACAAGTTTCATCTCGTTATGCGCCGTTTCTATTCTAATCTCAATGTCCTGCTCGCTGTCGGTGTTCCTGTCCCTTAGCCGCGCATCAAGCTGTTCTATCGAGGGAGCAGATATCCAGATGAAAAGCGCATCCGGCACCAGTTTCTTTATGCTCAGCGCGCCCTGAACGTCCACCTTGGCTATTACGTCGCGACCTTCAGCAAGCGTATGCCTTATCTGGTCTTTGGGTGTACCGTACAGGTTACCGTAAACTTTTGCCCATTCCAGGAAATCGCCGTGGTCTATCATTAGCTTAAATTCATCTTGAGCGATGAAGTGGTAGTCGATGCCATCTGTCTCTCC
>DAOUZV010000118.1 GCA_030665485.1 Chloroflexota bacterium
AGGGGCATGTTGTTGCCTCATCGCTTGTTGAGATGACCTACTTGGCTTAAAGGAGGTGGCGAGATAATGCTGGGAGATATAGTCGAGCTCAAAAAGAACCTGTGGCTGGTTAAGGGAGAGAACCCCGAGAACGCCTTCAAGGCTCCCACTATTGCCAGCTCTGTATTGTACAAGGCAGAAGACAGGCTTTATCTCATTGACACGGGCGTGGGCCCTGTGTTCCGTCAGTCGCTGAAAAAGGTTATCGAGCAGGCATATCCCATATCCGAATTCTATTTGTTAAACAGCCATCTGCATGTTGATAATATCTGCAACAACAACATAATAGAAGAGGTGCAGGCCAAAAAGAAGCACCACTACGTTTCCGACGCCGGTTTTGCCTCGCTTAACAGCTACGTTTTTGATAACCTGATGACGCTAGATGAGTATTACGACGTATTCAGCGGTTATTCATTTCCATATAATTTGAAGTTAATATTGTACAGGCTCAAAAGAGTTCTCCTGAATAAAAGGAAGGCCATGAACGCTTTTGTTGGCATGAGTACAAAAAAGTACCAGCCCATCCATACATCCCGCCGTACCATGCAACCGCTGGAGCTGCATCCGGATTATGAAGTGGTCATAGGCGAGGTTCCCTGGAAGGGGTGGGATCTCAAAGATATAAATGTGCTTGAGGTGCGTGGACACGCGCCCGATGAACTGGTTTTTTACATACCGGAATATAAATTTTTATTTGCTGCCGATCTTACCTACGAGTTGATTCCGATGTGGCCCACAGTTCATCGCGACCGCAGTCTGCAGGCTATAGAAAACTGTCTGGCCATGGCCAGTGCGGGAGAGATCGAGATCCTGGCTGACAGTCACCGTGAGGAGATATGTGACTCGTCAGACAAAGTTGTGGCGCTACTAGAGAAATTTCTCACCGATCATGACCGTTTCATCGAGGTGATGCAAGAGATAATGAAAGCTGCGGGCAGCTTGACTGTGGACGAGATGTATAAACGCCTCAAAAACCGGCAGGATGATCCGGCTGTTGCGGCTCACTTCGAGCTGGATTTTCCACATTCGCCGTACACACTACGGTCTTTAATATGCACACTGATGCTGCAATTGGAATGGCCTTCTGAAGGCAAGGTTGGAAAGAAGCGCTTCAGCCTGCCGACCGAATAGTCGATTTTGCCTATTGAGGTTTTATTACCAGCATCGGTAAATGTGATTCTCTTATGACATAATCGGCTACACTGCCCAATATCGCTCGCCTGATGCCGCTGTGACCATGCGTGGCGATGGCTATAAGGCCCACCTCGTTTTCGTGGGCATATTCCACTATAGCGTGTCCCGCTGCACCCCTTACTGTAGCATATTCAACTGCTATGCCCTCACTTTGCAGTTTTGAGGCGATGAGCGAGAGATATTTCGTGGCCTTGTCGTCCTCGGCCTTTATCTGATCCTGCAGTGCTGGTCCAGTTACCGGTCCTGTTCCAGATATCACCGAACTGGGCGAGGAGATTGCCTGTATAAGTATTACCTTGCTTTCGAATTTTTTGGCTTGCTCATTAGCGTAGGGTAGTATCTGTTCGGCGAGCTCGGAGCCGTCCAGACAGACAAGGATGTTTTCAAACATGTCAGATAGGACTCCTTTCATGCATTATGAATATATGAGTCAAAACAAAAATCGGTTATTCATTTTACACTATATGGCACATTTTGCCAAAGAGGTTAAGATCGAACCGAACCTCGGCTCATTACAGGTCGTACCTGAAAGTATAAATAACCGCCTTCCGCCGTTGGGGAGCTTCTTGTACCAGACTCTGCATTTCACCGAATTTCAGGCACTCCGCCAAGCAGTGCTGCACACAAGCCGGCAATAGCCCTTTCTTGATGCGAGGTGCACACATGTAACACAAATGAGTGAGAATCGGCATATTAATAATGTCCAGACTACCCCCCGGTAGCTCCTGAAGCAGCTCAATCACCCTTACCCCCCCCGTTTTACCGGCTTCAATCCGGTGTTCCTGCTTGCAGGCAACCTCGCAGGTATGGCATCCGGTACAGTATTCATAATCAACAAGGAGACCATAATCAGACATTAGCCACCTCCGCCTTGTAGACTTTACAAAGGATGCTTTTCAGGGGACAACCGTAACCCGATTCTCCATTGTAGCTCATGGGCATGAGCTGATTGACGTTAACATCCCAGACACCAAATAGGGATGGCTCCTTACCAGGTTTTTCGGGAAACCACCAGCCAGCCGAGACCATCACCACCTTGGGATGTATTATCGGTGTTGCCTTCACTCTCCGCTGGCACCTGCCCAGCCAGTTCTCTACATATACCATATCACCATCCCTAAGACCAAGCTCGCGCACCGTCTCGGGATGAATCTCGATGTTAGGTTCCGGGTCAATTTCCCTCAGCCAGGGTATCTGGCGATGCTCCGAATGGAAGTACGCCGGCGAGCGAGCGCCCGTAGTCAGGATCAATGGGTACTCTTTATGAAGGTCTGGCGTACTTACAGGACTAAACGGCGGCTCTTCATAGAACGGCAGCGGCTCAAGCCCCCAGTATTCCAGCCATGAGGAGTAGAGTTCAATCATACCCGATGGCGTTTGGAAACCGGGGCGGCTATCTTTTCGCAGCAACCCGTTCTCATGGCGGCGGTATGGAGCAGTGGAATGGCCGGCGGGTGGGATCATCCAGCCTTTGTCGCAAAGCTGGCGGTACGTCAATCCGGACGGCGTAAGAAGATGATCATAAAGCTGCTCCACCGTTTTCCAAGGCAAATCCGGCTTAAACCGCTTTGCCAGCTCAAAGTTGATCTCAACGTCGGATCGGCAATCTTCAACCGTGGTTACTTTCTGTATGGCCTGAAGCGGCACCCACCATCCCTTAAGGCTGTCCTTCTCCAAAAAGCTTGCGGCCGGAAGGACAATGTCGGCCAGCATGGCAGTAGGTGTCATAAAGAGGTCGACTACCGCCACAAAGTCGAGTTTCTTTAGAGCTTCATGCCACTTATGGGGATCAAGCCCCGTATTGGCAATCGGGTTCGATGTCTGAATCCACATTCCCTTGACCGGATAAGGATCTCCGGTAAAAATCTGCTCCAGCACCATGTCCGGCTGTGCCCATGCCCTGAAATCACGGAAAGCGCCGTATTTCCACGTGCCAATCCGCTTCTCCTTCGTTTCCGGAGGCAGGTCTAAAATTCCAACACCGGAATGGAACGGATAAGTGGTGACGTCAAAGGGATAACGTGCGATAACGTTCCCGCCAGGTATATCGAGATTACCCGTAAGGCACCACAGGTGGGCGATTGCCTGCGAGGTAGGCGTTGTGCTGGCGATAGTATCAACCGGAAGCCCCCAGTGTAGGGCTGAGGGTTTGCTCTTGGCGTAAAAACGGGCGGCTGCCACAATCTTGTCTGCCGGTACCCAGGTTATTTCAGCGACTTTTTCAGGGGTGTACTGACTTACCGATTCTTTGAGAAGTGCCCAAACAGTTTTACATTCCGCAATCTTGCCATCGACAAGCTTAACCCGATGAATACCTTCGTGTGCGGGCATTATCGACTCATTGCCATACGCCGCCTGTTCCGAATTCCAGACAGCAGGACTCCCGGATTTGGTATCCCATACCACAAAGTTCTCCCGCCTGCCGTTTTTGCTTAAGTCACTCTCCCGAAGCAACTGCCCCTTCTGCCCATCCTCCCTTACCAGAAACGGAGCGTTGGTCCACTTCTGCACAAACGCTTCATCGTACAATCCCTCGTTGACAATAACGTTGAGAAATCCAAGCGCCAGCGCTCCATCCGTACCCGGCCTTAGCTGTAGCCAGTATTTTGCGCGTGACGCAAGCCATGTGAAGCGGGGGTCGATGACTATAATCTGCGAGCCTCGCTTCATCAGATCAACAATCCAGTGACTGAAAAAACCATCGGGGCAGGTGGAACTGAGATTCTGCCCCCAGACAAGCACAGACTCAGGTATCTGGTACGAGGGGTCATCATAATGATCGGGCAGCCACTGGGCGGCGTCCATAACGCAGTGATCTCCATGGGTTACCCACATCGTCATCAGGCGCGGCGTGTAGCAGGCAACACCAC
>DAOUZV010000117.1 GCA_030665485.1 Chloroflexota bacterium
TTACACCATTGAATAAAATACCCATTAAAACGATGGATATAGGCATGCGCCTCGCGTTCCCGCCACGCAGCGTGAACGGATAGATAAACGAGCGGTGCACGTAATGCACCTCCCACATAGCAAGGAAAACCGCCGAGGTGATCGATACCCCATTGGACCTCATCACAAAGCAAACGGCAAACACTACCGGGGCGGCGGCCTCCATCACTATCCAGCCCGCCGTGTTGCTTAGGCTCAGCCCCCAGCCCTTGCGCACGTGCCTGCCGTATGGGGCAACAAAAAACAGCAGCACAACAAACACCACTGCCGCCAATACAAACCAGCTGATTATCAGCGCATTGAAAATCGTTTGTTCGCTCAAATGGCTCCTTTTACTTAAGAAATGTACCCGTTTTGCTTAAACCATGCAAGTGTATCGGCAATTGTCCGGTGAAATGGACGAGGTTTATACTCAAGCTCACGCGTCGCTTTATCATGGCTTATATTATGATAGCCGCCTACGGTATCCATTGACATGCTGGTAAAAAGCAAGCGTTGTTTCCTTAATCGATAGTAAACCTCAACAAGAGGCGCAACCCAAGAAACAAACTTTGCCGGAAAAATCAAAGACGGCACTTTCGATCCCATAACCTGCCTCACCGCCAGTGCTATACCCGCTATCGAAACCCAGTGTCCTGAAAGAAGGTATTTTTGCCCACAAACAGCCTTTTCCTCAGCAGCAATCGCCCCGACCACCACATCGCGCACGTCCACCCAGTTGAAGCCGCCCGTAACCAGTGCCGGCAACTTATTGCTGGCCATCATAATCAACGCTTGGCCCATAAACGACGGCACATAGTCGTAAGGACCAACCACCCCCGTAGGGCTGATGATAACCGTATCCAGCCCGCGCTCAAATCCCTTGATGACCTCCCGTTCGGCAATGGCCTTGGACCGGTCGTAGGCATGGGGACAGCTGGAATCGTTAAGAACACACGATTCATCGATATGCTCAACCGCCGCCTCATCGGAGATAGCATGTATCGAGCTGAAAGCCACCAGCCGTCTCACCCCGCAACGTAGGCAGGCCTCGACCACGTTTCGAGTACCGATGACATTGGTCTTCTCGACCAGTGGCCAGTCCTTCTTCGATAGTGAGATGGCGGCAGCCAAGTGATAGACAACGTCGGCGCCGTCAAAGGCGCGGCACAGCGAATCCACATCGCTTATATCACCCCTAACAACCTCTAGATTGGAATCATCAAACGCGGGTCTCGCGCGGTGAATAACAGCACGAACTTGCCTGCCCCGCTCCAGCAGCACCGGAATAAGGTTCACGCCTATATGGCCTGTAGCACCCGTAACAGCAGTTCTCACTGGAACCCAGTTTAGTTATCCAGGGTATACCAGTCAAGAGCAACCCAATATGTTGCAATCTCGATAAATGGTGTATAATTGCTCAGTTATATTTACTACTGCTACAAAACCGACTGTTTAATTACGAGGTGAAACGTGCAGACTAAACTTAAGTTCTTGGGTGCCAACCGCGGCGTTACCGGTTCATGCACACTCGTTGAGTCCAATGGAACAAGGGTGCTTGTAGACTGCGGCATGTATCAGGAAAGAAAGCTTAAAACCAGAAACTGGGAACCCTTTGTCGTGCCTCCCGATAGCATAGACGCGGTTCTGCTCACACACGCCCACCTTGATCACTGCGGTCGCATTCCCAAGCTGGTAAAGGATGGATTCAATGGCAAGATATATTGCACCGACGCCACCGCCGAGCTGGCTCAGATAATAATGCTGGATTCGGGACATATTCAGGAGGAGGACGCCAAATACAAACTTAAAAGACATAAGCGCGAGGGCAGAAAAGGCCCCTTCCCCGAGGTGGCGCTGTACACCGTTGAGGACGCCAAAGCCGTCATCCCCCTGTTCGAGAGCATTGAGTACAACCAGGTAATTCCTATTGGCGATGAAATAACGGCCGAATTTCACGATGCCGGGCATGTTCTGGGGTCATCCATGATAGAGATAACCACCAAAATCGATGGAGAGCAAAGATGCATACTTTTCACTGGCGATGTGGGAAGGAAAGACCGGCCTATATTGAACGATCCCGCCACTTTCAGGAACATGGACTATATAGTGTGCGAGTCGACCTACGGCGACAGGGTGCACCCGCCAACGCCCAGCATAGAAGACGGCCTGACCCAGATAATAAACGACACCTGGAATGCGGGCGGCAATATCGTCGTGCCCAGCTTTGCCCTGGAGCGAACCCAGGAGATGCTGTACTATATGTACAAACTGCTCAAGGAAAAGCGCATACCGCATGTAATGGTGTTCTTAGATAGCCCCATGGCGATCAAGATAACCGAGGTGTTCAAGCAGCACGAAGAGTTCTTCGACGCGGAAATGACGGAGATGGTGCAGCACAACATAACCCCCTTCGACTTTCCCGGTCTCAAGATGACGCCATCGACAGATGAATCCAAAGGAATCAATCTGATAAAGGGTACCATCATGATCATCGCTGGCTCCGGTATGTGTACCGGCGGCAGGATAAAGCACCACCTTGTAGCCAATATAGACCGCAAAGAGAGCACACTGATGTTTATCGGCTATCAGGCCATTGACACTCTAGGCAGAATCATAGTCGACGGCAAAAAGAGCGTCAGGATAATGGGCCAGCAGTATAGGGTAAAAGCCAATGTCGCACAGATATACGGGTTCTCGGCCCACGCCGATAGGGACGAGCTTATGAGCTGGCTGACAGAACTTAAGAGCGCGCCCAAAAAGGTGTTCGTAATACATGGCGAGGCAGAATCGGCGCAGAGCTTCGGCAAGCACATCAACGATAAAACGGGCTGGGATGTAATGGTGCCGGAGTATAGGGATGAGGTTATTCTCGATTAAATCAACCGTCCACGGAGGTTATCATGCCACAGGGATACGAAATAAATGATCTGGCAAAAGAAGACTCATGGCGCATGTTCCGCATTATGGGAGAGTTCGTCGAGGGATTCGATAAGCTGTCCGGCATCGATCCGGCGGTAAGCATCTACGGCAGCGCCCGTCTAACGGAAAAAGACCCGCTGTACGGGCAGATCGAGCAGATAGCGGGGCTGCTGGGCAAGATGGGCTTTGCCATTATCACCGGCGGCGGCCCCGGGGTGATGGAGGCTGCCAACAAGGGCGCACTCAACGCGGGTGCCACATCCATAGGCCTCAATATCGAACTACCCGTGGAGCAGGAGGTAAATCCATACACCACCAAATCGATAACCTTCGACCATTTCTTTATACGCAAGGTAATGCTGGTAAAATACGCCACTGCATTTATAATATGCCCCGGTGGGCTGGGCACCTTGGACGAGCTGACCGAAGTGCTTACACTGATACAGACCTATAAAATAAAACCCTTCCCCGTTATACTGTACGACAGTGAATACTGGAGAGGCTTTTTAGATTGGCTCAGAGATAACGTGCTGGTTAGAAACTATATATCATACGAGGATTTCAACCTGCTTCGCGTTTGCGATCATCCCGACGAGGTCGCCGATGCGGTGCAGCAGTGGTACAACAAGCAAAAGCTCACCGGCAAACAGGCGCTAGATAAAGAATGAGTGGCGCCGTTCAATCTAAATCGATGTAATACGTCTTTGTGGTTGTATCCGTTTGCCCTGCTCCAGTAACCGTGAGCGAGATATCGTAAGATCCCGATGAACTATAAACAAACGTGGGATTTTGATCCCCGCTGTCCACCGCACCGCCCCCATCAAAATCCCACGCCCAGCTTTCTATTTCGCCCCCAGACTTATCGCTAAACTGCACTGTAAGTGGCCCTTCACCATACGTCGGGTCGGCCGCAAAATTGGATTTAACTGGCTGTGTCGCACAGGCCATACCTAACAGTAAAACCAACGCCGCTAAAGCTACCGATGAAACATATTGACCAAACAGACGCATGTTTAATTGAACTCCACCTTATTGATGTAGTCCAGCGTTTCCAGATCGTTCATCTTGATCTTGCCATCGGATATCGTATACAGCACATCGTCTATATATAATGACCGCTTAACATCATTCAGCGAGCCGTTGCGACGCCAGTACCGCTCAGATTC
>DAOUZV010000058.1 GCA_030665485.1 Chloroflexota bacterium
TGTAAGGAGGCCTGATGGATACAGATACGCTTTATGAAGAAAACATGTCCTCACTAATGATGAAAGCGGTAATAGCCTTAATGGGCGCCATCGCTATCGTGTTTCTTGTATTTTATATCATCCAGGCCACCGGCGGAAGAATCGACGACAGCCCCAGCTGGTACTGGCTGATGATGTTTCTCGTCTTCGCGGTGGTAACGGCCTTCGTTGTCAACTTCAGAAAGTTAACGATTATCATAATGTCCAGCACCATTACGGTGCGCTACGGCATGCTCAAAAGCGTAATCAAGTGGGAAAACGTTGAAAAATGTACTTACGATAAGGACTCATCATTAGGCTACGGCGGCTTCGGGCTGCGCATTGCCCGCGGACATGGCACCTGGCTACGCGCCTACAACCTGATGAGCCGCCCGCGCGTTGCCCTTGACCTCAAAACAGGTAAATCAAGGCGAATCGTGTTCTCCACAGATAATCCCGACCAGATTATGGAAATAGCCAAGCAACAAGGTATCTCCACTTACTGAATAAGCAAATGGCCAAGCCGCGTGTATATAAAACCGAAGCCATCGTTTTAAAACGAACCAACTTGGGTGAGGCGGATAAAATCCTCTCCCTTTACACCCCCAATCTGGGCAAAATCAGGGCCGTTGCCAAAGGCGTCAGGCGTCCCAAAAGCAAGCTGGGCGGCCACGTTGAGACCCTTACCCACAGCTCCATGATGCTGGCCAAGGGGCGCAACCTCGATATCATCACCCAGAGCCAGACCATAGACAGTTTTCTACCACTACGCAGCGATCTGTGGCAAACGAGTTGTGCCCTTTATACAGCCGAGCTTGTGGACCGCTTTACCGAGGAACACATCGAAAACTACCCTGTCTACAAGCTGCTGTTGAGCACTATCAATAGTATAGTAGAAGCCGATGACATCGATCTGCTGCTGCGTTATTTTGAGATACATCTGACGAGTTTTATGGGATACAAACCACAGCTTCACTCCTGTATAAACTGCAAAAAAGAACTCGAACCAGTTGAAAACTACTTCAGCGCCAGCGGCGGCGGGGTGTTATGCCCAAATTGCAGAGCGGCCGAACCGAGGGTAAGACCGCTGTCGCTGAACGCGCTTAAAGTGATGCGGCTGTTTCAAGGCAGCAATTACGAGCAGGCTAGAAAAGTAAAACTAAATCCCGGACTGTCAAAAGAACTTGAGACCACAATGCGGGAGTATATTCGATATATTTTAGAGCGGGAGGTAAAATCTGTGGAGTTTCTGGATCAGCTGAGAAGAACTTAAAAGTACTACACCAAGTATTTTTCAAGCGCCCCTGCCACCTCAAAGGGGTCGCTGGCAATAACGCTGGCGGCGTAGAGCTCCATAGCACCCACGTCGGAAACCTTGCTTTCCGGATCGCCGCGGTCAACTATGCGCACCATCACAGGGAAACCGCTCCAGTCCTCGTCAACATCGGCAATCGGCGGCATCTGGATTACCATATTGAAAGAACTCACCGCGAAGCTATCACGTAAACAGCTCAAAACAACATACACCGCCTCCTTGAGAGAAGCGCTGAGTTGCGGCGCCATCAGCACCACTTCTTTTTCCTTTATCGGCGTTAGATGAGAAAGAACACGGACGTCATCGCGCTCAATCCCGCAGCCAACCGACTTATGTGCCTTATATAGATCATCAAAGTAATCGGAACCATACTGCTCTTTGTAGGAGATGGCGGCGGCGCGGCGGCGTTCTATCTTGGCATAATGCATATGACGCGTCAGTGCCACCTGTGCATGGCCATGCACCAGCGAGGCTCCCGCTTTCCACAGGCAGTTCCACATAAAGAAGTAATACCTGGCCTCAGCGTCGACCTTATGGGCTTCCATTGCCCACTTAAGGCCGGTATCGATGTAGTCAGCCACCTGCTCCGAGGTGAACTTTAGCGGGTTGGATTTATTGAAAATCACGATTCCGTGTAGTCCATCGTACTTGGCCACGTTGCCGGCGGTAATGCAGTACTTGCCCTCGATACGACCGAAAACGTCCTCTGGAGTGTTTTTCAGCGGATCGTCGAACGGGTCGTGGCCCACAACCACCTCGCTGTATTCTCTGGGAGCCATGGGTCGGTCGGCCCGCAGCTTGTTGAACAGCGACTCCTCAAATGTAACAAGGTTGGTAACTCGAATGACCTTTTGATGAAGAGTCTCCTCAACCGAGCCAAAGTGCGCTTTTATCCAATCGTGCATCGTTTCAGGAGGGCGTATTTGTCCCTCGGTCGCGCAAACGTGGAAAAGGCGGAGGAACCTTGTCTTCTCCTCCGCCTTGAGCAAATCTACAATCTTATCTAAGTCGGTAATCTCCGACATAAGGCTCCTTTTAGTCCTAGTGCCTGAAGTGCCTGACTCCGGTAAACACCATTGCCATACCATACTTATCGGCAGCCTCGATGGAAGCTTTATCGTTCACCGAACCACCGGGCTGTATTATGGCCGTAATTCCCGCCTTGTGCGCCAGGTCAACGCAATCGGGGAACGGGAAAAAGGCGTCGGAGGCCATAACAGCGCCTTTGGCCTCATCACCAGACAGTTTGAACGAAAGCTCGACGCTGATGACGCGGTTGGGCTGGCCAGCGCCCATGCCCAGCAGTGTCTGATCCTTGGCAAAAACAATGGCGTTGGATTTGATGTGCTTAACAGCCCTGAAGGCGAATATCAGATCCTTGAGTTCCTGCTCCGTTGGGCGGCGTTTCGTAGCTGTTTTGAGTTCAAGATTCTCCTCGGGATATATGTCGGGGTCCTGAAGCAGCATTCCGCCCTCAACGCGGCGATAGTCATACCCCTTGAAGTCCGATGGCTTGGCCAACAGAATACGAACATCCTTCTTCTTCTTTATATACTCAAGTGCATCATCATCATAAGCCGGTGCAATCACTATTTCGTAGAAGTTCTTGTGTATCTCCTCCGCTGTGGCTAGGTCGACCTTGCGGTTCAGAGCGCATATGCCACCAAACGCGGAAACAGAATCTCCGGCATACGCCCGCTTGTAGGCTTCCACCAGCACCGGGTGTGAGGCCAGGCCGCAGGAGTTGGTGTGTTTTACCACGGATACGGTAGGATCGCTGTAATCTGTCGCTGTACTCCAGGCCGCGTCGGCATCGAGTATGTTGTTAAACGAAAGCGCCTTGCCCCACAACTGCTCAGCGGAGATAATGCCTGTCTTTTCAGCACCACCGACCACCATCTCTTCATAGAAGGCTGCCTTCTGGTGCGAGTTCTCGCCGTATCGCAGGTCGTACTTCTTCTTCAGTGCAATCGTCATATCATCGGGCAGCCCATCCGCATCGCCCCTGAGGTACTGTGAAATGGCGGTATCGTAAGTGGCGGTGTGCTGATATGCCTTCTGTGCCAGCTTTTTGCGCTCACCTGCAGGAACTTCGCCTTTCTCTAGCAATGCGAGCACGTTAGCATAATCATCGGGATCTACGACGACGAGCACGCTGGGGAAGTTCTTGGCGGATGCCCTTATCATGGTTGGCCCACCTATATCGATGTTCTCAAGCGCATCGGCAAGGGTCACATCCGGCTTGGCTACGGTCTGCACAAACGGATAAAGATTGACCACCACCATATCAATAGGGTCTATCTTGTTGCTATCAAGTTCTTTCATGTGGTCGGGTTTATCGCGTCTGGCCAGAATTCCACCGTGCACCATGGGGTGTAGCGTTTTTACGCGGCCGTTGAGTATTTCGGGAAAACCGGTCAGGTCCGAAACACTGTGCACTTTGACACCGGCATCAGCAAGCGCCTTTTTGGTGCCACCGGTACTGTAAATATCTACGTTCAACTTTTCTAAACCCTTGGCGAAATCAACCAGTCCGGCTTTGTTCGACACACTGAGAATAGCTTTCATACCTCATCCTCCATTTTCTATTTTGGCTTTCTTAATTCTCAATCATTCCTTTTCGATGATATTCCAATCTCAGTCTATTATAACCTTGTAGTCCAACTTTTTCGACTCAACTACCTCGCCCACAACCAGCGCATCAGCAATATCATACTTTATTCTTTCGACATCGCTTGGTGAGCAAACCAACACCATACCCAGACCCATGTTGAAGACGCGATACATCTCAGATGGATCGACATCGCCTTTCTTCTGTATCAGCTCGAATATGGGCAAGACATTCCACGAATCTGATCTGAAGCTTGCAACAAGCCCATCCGGTACTATGCGCGGGACGTTTTCGATAAGCCCGCCTCCAGTTATATGAGCCATACCCTTTATATAAGGTAGTATCGGCTTGGCCGTTTTATAATAACAGCGATGAGGTTCAAGAAGAACTTCGCCAAGGGTTCGACCGAGTTCGGGATAAACATTGTTCAGGCTTGCAGCATCCTCCCCAAATATTTTGCGAACCAGCGAATAACCATTGGTATGCAACCCGCTGGACGGCAGTCCCAAAATGATATCGCCCGCTGCGATACCTGCGCCATTAATCACCCTATCTTTTTCAACTATACCTAGAACAAAACCAACCAGATCGTAATCGCCATCGGCGTACATGCCCGGCAACTCGGCCGTCTCGCCGCCTATAAGCGCAATACCGGCATCGCGGCAGGCAAAAGCCAAACCACTTACTATGCTCTCCGCCTGAGCAGGATCAAGGCTGGCCACAGCCAGATAGTCCATAAAGAAAAGCGGCGAAGCGCCACATGTGAAGATGTCGTTTATACAGTGGTTTACTATATCGATGCCCACAGTATCATGCTTGTTGAGTGCTATAGCAAGCTTGAGTTTGGTGCCAACGCTGTCCACGCTGGAAACAAGAACTTTGTCGCTGTCGTTCGATAGCTGATAAAGCCCGCCGAAAAAACCGAGATCGGTAAGAACATGAGAATTAAAGGTGGAGCGGGCGTGTTTTTTGATGCGGCTGACCGCCTCATTACCGGCGTCTATGTTCACTCCGGCAGCGGCGTATTTACTCATTTCCTGCGCCAATTTCTTTAGTCTCCAGGTTTTAGTCTTATAAAGAGCCCGAATCTTTAAGATTCCAAGGCCAGCTTGTCCATCTCAAGCTGTACGGGAACCGGATAATCACCGGTAAAGCAGGCCAAACACAGCTCGCTTTGGGCAATACCAACCGCCTTAAGCAAGCCTTCCACACTTAAGTACCCCAGCGAATCAGCCCCGATGTGCCGGGCTATCTCCGAAACCGTCTTTTGAGCCGCTATCAGTTCGGCCCTGGTGGCCATATCCACACCCAAAAAGCACGGATAGCGCAGAGGCGGAGCGCAGATACGCATATGAACTTCCTTCGCTCCAGCCCTTCTCAGCATACTTATAACATGCGGAGTGGTAGTACCACGTACTATGCTGTCGTCTATAACAACCAGACGCTTTCCCTCTATTATCCGGGGCAATGGATTGAATTTGAGCTTAACACCAAGGTCTCTGATACGCTGATCGGGCTCGATAAAAGTGCGCCCTACATATCTGTTCTTAAGCAGTCCCTCACTGACCGGAATGCCCGACTGACGTGCATAGCCGATGCCTGCGGCAGTAGCTGAGTCCGGGACACCAATGACAAGGTCGGCATCAACCGGATGCTCTATGGCCAGTTGTGCCCCCATCGCCTCCCGCGTGGCATACAACAAACGGTCTTTTATAACACTGTCAGGACGGGCAAAGTAGATGTATTCGAATACACAAAAGGCATGTTTTTCTGATGTCTCCTTGTGGCTCTTAAGGCCCTCGGTGCTGATTTCAAGTATCTCGCCGGGCTCAACGTCGCGCACCGAATATACACCTAAATGATCCAGAGCACAGCTTTCAGATGCCATCATCCAATGGCCGTTTATCTGACCTAAACTCATCGGGCGAACGCCCAGAGGATCGCGAACGCCAAATAACTTATCGGGTGTCATGATAACAAGGCAATATGCCCCGATCAAGCGATGCATGGTAGATCTTATTTTATCCACCCACGTCTTCTCCGGCGAGGAGGCGATTAAGTACGCTATAACTTCAGAATCGGTGGAGGTGGTAAAGGTATATCCCTTGTCCTTAAGCTCTTGCCGCAGGTACTCCGCATTGATCAGGTTCCCATTGTGTGCGAGTGCCATTGTGCCGAGAGAGCTATCAACAGATATAGGCTGTGCGTTAGCAATGTGGCTTGATCCGGTGGTGGAATAACGGTTGTGGCCGATAGCCATGTCCCCGAAGAGTTGCCCCAGCGTGGGCTCATCAAAAACCTGACCCACAAGACCCATGCTGGTGTGTAAGTGAATCCGCTGCCCGTCCGCCGTGGCAATTCCGGCGCTTTCCTGGCCGCGGTGCTGAAGAGCGTATAAGGCGAAGAAGGTGAGTCTGGCTACATCCTCACCGGGGGCATAAACACCAAATATTCCGCACGACTCATGCATTTAAGCTTAAGCTGCCCACTTTCAATGCAAAATGACAAACCCGCCAATTTGAGTATAGCTCCACAGGAGCCTTTGGGTCAACCCTGTACTCATATAAAAACCCATGGATATCATCAATTACCACCCAGCGGCGTCAGGACACTATTATCGCTATCGAATGGGCCAGTTTTTGAATTGACATTAAACGCCCTTTTATGCTATGGTTTCGGCGATGATTTGGGGGGTATGAACGGGAGTGCTTGCCTTATGGTAGGCGCTCCTGCTTGATACATAGGAGGAAAATCACCAAGAGGTGATATGATATCATAAATCCAGTAGCTATATTATTTGACGGCATCACACTATCAACATTCTACCTGCTGATCTCCTCGGGATTAGGGTTGATATTCGGAATAGCGCGCATAATGAACATGGCGCACGCCTCCTTCTACATAATGGGGGCTTATTTATGTATCACATTATATGCAGGACTCCACCTCAACTTCTTCCTGGCCATATTTATTACCGTCATTGTAATGGGAGCAAGCGGATTCCTTATTTACTGGTCTTTATCGGGACGGCCGTTAACCAAAACGATTGGAGGCAGACCGATCGGGGCCCTGCTCACAACAAGAGCGCTGTCCTATATATTTGTAGCAGCTTTGGTCCTGGGCTTTACCACTGTAACTGAACAAGCAAATACCTTGATTCGCGGCAACTGGCAGATTGCAAATACCGATATAGCGTTTGACAGGTTGGCATTTACCGGCATCAGCGTGGCACTGGTAACAGCTTTATTTTGCTTTATCAACTATACAAAAGAGGGGAAATCCATAAAAGCCATCACGCAGAATAGGGACGCGGCCGTCAT
>DAOUZV010000178.1 GCA_030665485.1 Chloroflexota bacterium
AGTTGGATGCCATGGTCTGATAAAGATGGCAAGCTCCAGCTGCCAATTCAAGAGGATGAGACAGCTTCGGTAATAAGTAGCCTTTGGCATCACTATAATAAATTTCACAATACAGAATTCATCCGCTCCCATTATGAAACGCTGATAAAAAGCGCTGCTGACTTCATGGTAAGGTACAGAGAACCCCATACCAAATTGCCAGCACCTTCATACGACCTCTGGGAAGAGCGCCGTGGCATTCACTGCTATACGGTAGCAGCAGTGTGGGCAGCTTTAGAAGCCGCGGCCAGTTTCGCCGCAATCTTCGGTGAGAAAGTACAAGTTAAGCAGTACCGTCAGGCTGCTGCCGAGATAAAAGAGGCCGCTATTAAATATCTCTTTGATAAAAAATACGGTCGCTTTATCCGCTCAATAACTGTTTATGATGATGGTACCGTGGAACCGGACTATACCATAGATAGCAGTATTAGCGGGCTCTTTCTTTTCGGCATGCTGGAGGCAACTGATCCTATTCTCGAGAGTACCATGTTGGCGCTGATAGACCGGCTTTGGTGTAAAACTGAAGCTGGAGGTGTGGCTCGTTTTGAAAATGACCGCTATCAGCAGGTGAGTGACGACATCGCTAACGTCCCGGGCAATCCGTGGTTTATCTGCACTATGTGGGTAGCGCAATACTATATTGCCAAGGCTAAATCAGTGGATGATTTGAAACCAGCTCTTCAAGTGTTGAACTGCGCTCAACACTGTGCCCTACCGAGCGGTATTCTTGCTGAGCAGGTTCATCCCTATAATTGTTCTCCTCTTAGTGTCTCACCACTCACCTGGAGCCATGCTGCGGTGGTGATTGCAATTCAAGAATATATCAGCAAGTACCATGAACTTCAAGCGCAGCTACACCTTAAGTAAAAGAGGGTAGCGGCGTTTACTTCGGCCTTTGTCTTTACTGTCCCTAGAACTGCAAGGTATTGACATTTGCTATGAGGCAACTATAATAATAAGGCGTAACATGTAAAACAACCTTAAAAACATAAAAACTGGTTTGGGAAAATGGTGGTAGTGAGAAAAGGGGTACGGACATCGTTGTAATACAGCGATTGCTCGCGCCCTTTTTTATTGGTTAAACCGACCTTCTTCATTGTCGAATATCGTGAAATGGATATTTCCCCGAAAATACCGTGAGAGGGAGGATAGATATCCTATGCAGAACAAAAAAGAAGCCAATGTGACTGATCTATCGAAGGCTACGTTTGAATATTATTGGAACTGGCTACTTCATGAAGATAGCCTGTTTTCAAGTCGAATAAACTTCTTTGTTGTAGCGGAATCGATGCTTTTCATCGCATTTGCCATAAACTCATACGCAAATCCAAAGCTTACCCTAATTCTAGGCCTTACGGCGATTCTTTTCCTTCTAATATGGTTATATGTCTCCATATGTCAGATCTTTTATCTTATCAACCGGATAAAAGATAAGCTGGAAGAAAAGATACCGGAGTATCGTTTGCGGAAAGGTTTTTGGCTGTTTGGGGAACCAAACATCTGGCTGGGAATTGTTTTTCCCTCAGCATTGATCGTTGTTTGGGTATTTTTGATCATGCAGCAATAAATTCTGATTTTCGTAATGCAGGAGGTTGAATCATTACAAGGTGAGGAGGGACACCATGCACACTTCTGAGAACAAGACAGGCAAAGTCTCGAGTCATGCAGAGGGCTCTGGTCAAGTTACTCTAAAGAAACAGCCCAGGCCGCCTAGCGCACGCTATATCCAGTGGCTTGAACCCCGCTCGATGCTGTATCAGGCAGACCACTTAAGCGATCTCATGGCCGGTAAGTGGCTGCAATGGCGCTATGCTTATGGCCATCCGCGCCCGCAAGAGTTTGTCCATGCTGCCTCCGTCTGGTTCAGCAGCTATCCCAAGTCAATAATCACCGACCCGAACAAAAGTGTAGTGCAAACTCTGGGGAGTGAAGACCTGTTGACGACTTTTAGCGAAATCGGCATCGAGGGTATCCATACCGGCCCCATGAGACGAGCTGGCGGAATCACGGGGCGCAAGTATACACCATCAATTGATGGGCTCTTCGACCGGATCGAGTTGGCTGTAGACCCTCTCTTTGGGACAGATGAACAATACAAACGGATGACGCGAATCGCCAAGCAGTCTGACATTGTTATTATCGGTGACCTTGTGCCGGCGCACAGCGGGAAGGGAGCCGATTTCCGCCTGGCGGAACGCGCTTACAAGAACTACGAGGGTCTATACTGCATGATCGAAATCTCAAAGGAAGACTGGGAACTGCTCGGTCCCGTTCCAAAGGGTGCCGACAGCGTTAATCTGACTCTGGAGATCGTCCAGTCGTTAGAGGACAAGGGATACATTCCTGGGCCACTGGAGTGCATACCATTTTACGAGCCAGGTGTCAAAGACACCTGCTGGAGTGCCTCGCGTACTAACACCGGGGTGGACGGCCTCCAACGGCGCTGGGTCTATCTCCATGTTTTTAAAGACGGGCAACCATCCTACAACTGGCTGGATCCCACTCTCGGTGCGCAACGTATCGTCATGGCTGACGTAGTGCACGCCTTGCATGTGTTGGGCGCATCAGGACTTCGGCTTGATGCCAGCCCACTCCTTGGCGTCGAGGGCAGACCTGG
>DAOUZV010000180.1 GCA_030665485.1 Chloroflexota bacterium
ATACGAATGCCGGATGCACCACGTGATCCGGAAAGAGAGAAAGCCATGCTAAAGCTTTACCCCATGGGTAAACCGGGTCGTTTAGGTCAACCCGAGGACGGAGCGACCGCAGTAACATATCTGGCATCTGACCAGGCTTACTTCGTTACAGGGCAGGTTCTCAGTGCAAGTGGTGGATATTCCAGGGCTGGTTAAAAGACTGCAGGTTATTAAGGTGTACTTATCCTTCAAAGATCAGGACAGGTGCACCCCGTTGCCTTAACCGGGTTACGCGGAAAGTTGAAAACCAGGAGGTATGATATGGCATATGAAAACATCATTTATGAGGTGGAGGATGGGGTAGCTATCCTTACATTCCACAGGCCCGAGATGAAAAACGCCATCTCTATAGACCTGAGCAAAGAGGTGGAGGAGGTACTGGATGAGGTTGCTATCAACAACGATATCAAGGTACTGATTATTACCGGCGGCAAAGAGATATTCTCCTCGGGAATGGATCTCAAGGCGGGGCGTGCTAAAGGGCGTCGTGATGCATCCATTTTTTCCATAGTGGACAGCATCGCTGCGTGTGAGAAACCCACAATAGCAGCTATTACCAAATATGCTCTGGGCGGTGGATGCGAGGTTGCGCTATCGTGCGATATTCGTATCGCGTCTGACAATACGCAGTTTGGTTTCCCTGAGATCAACATGGGCGTTATGCCCGGTGCTGGCGGGCCGGCGCGTCTGCCCAGGGTTGTGGGTGCTGCCAGGGCCAAGGAGATGATGTTCACCGGTGGCCGTTTTAGTGCTGAGCAGGCTCTTGCAATGGGGCTGGTGAACAAAGTAGTTTCGGTGGAGTCGCTGTTGGACGAGGCAAAGGCGCTGGCCAGGACAATTGCGGAGAAGGACATCAGCGCGCTTAAGATAATCAAGAAGTGCATCAACGACGGCACACAGATGGATCTGGCAACCGCATTGCAGTACGCCAGAGTTGGCGGCTCTGCAATAAGGGGGCTGAAGATGGGAGCAGGCCCACCACCGGAAAAGAAATAGGCATTTGCCCCGTATCGCTTAATGCGGGTATGTTATTAAACCAGTAGCAATTGAAGATAGAAGCAAAAGGAGGGCTTGACGAATGGGTATCAAGGCAAGAGAAGTCGGCACCGTCGATATGATGTGCTACTTATTCACAGCGAAACGTGCGAAGGAATCTGCCGCGGCGGAAGCTGACGAGTTCAGGGTTATGGGCCGCACCGTTTTACGCTACTACGCGGCACCCAAAGATGAAAAAGGCAGGGTAATTGAGAAGCCGGCGGAACAGCCACCTGCGGAGCAGAGAGAAGGGGGGATGACCCCGGAGCAAATGGTAGATGTCATGACTAAACAGGGGATAGATAAGACCCTGGTCTGCACCAACAAGATGTATTCTTACAAAAAGAGGATTCCTATAGGTGGCATGTATTACCAGGAAGAAGATGTCCATGAGGCGGTCAAGGACCATCCGGGCAAGCTTTACGGACTGGCCGGATATGATCCTCTGAAGATACATGAAAGTGTAGCCAAGGTGGAGAAGGCGGTGAAAGAGTATGGCTTTAAGGGCGTTTACATACACACTTACGGCTATGGTCTGCGCCCCGACGATAGAAAATACTATCCACTTTACGAGACCTGCCGTTCTTTGGATGTGCCGGTATCCATGCAGGTTGGGCACTCTCTCGAGGTGATGCCAAGCGAGTCGGGTCGACCTATCGTTCTAGATGAGATCGCCATAGATTTTCCCGGGCTTATCCTCATTGGTTCCCATACTGGCTGGCCATGGTGTGAGGAGTTAATCGCCATGGCATATAAGCACGAAAATGTTTATATGGATGTCTCCGCCCATGCTCCCATATATTGGGATCCTTCCCTGGTGACCAATGTAAACGGGCGGCTGCGAACCAAGACCTTATGGGGTAGTAATGGAGCGACGGGGCGAGCAGGGAGGTTCTTTGATCAATTGGATGAGATGAACTTTAGGGAGGATACGCTGCGCCTGGTACTCCGCGAAAATGCGCTGAGAGTTTATAAGATAACCGATTAATATTTAGCGGAAGTTAGCTATAAAGTTGAGGGACAACTTGTTTATGAGTTGTCCCTTTCTTTTGTATATTGTATCCTTATTCAATAATCACTTTTGGAAGATGGTAGTGGTATCGCAGTTAAGCAGAGTCAAAGAAACGCTGAGGAACATGGACAGGCGCGCCAAGAAGGGCCTGGGTCAGCATTTCCTTGTCGACAGCAGCTACCTGAAGACTATCTCCGTTAAGGCCGAGCTTTCCAAGGACGATACCGTAATCGAGGTTGGGCCCGGTCTCGGAGTGCTCACTGAGGTATTGCTAGAAGAGGCTGGACGCGTGGTTGCCGTTGAGGTTGATACGGCGCTGACAAATGCGCTGGCACAGACCTTATCGACATCGTCGAATCTTACCATGGTAAACGCTGATATCCTTAAAACAACGCCCGAGCAGTTATTGGGTGAAGGTGTTACATCGTACAAAGTTGTGGCCAATCTTCCCTACAACATCGCATCGCCGGTGCTGAGGCGTTTTCTCGAGTCGTCGCTTAAGCCCAGCCTGATAGTAGTCATGGTGCAACG
>DAOUZV010000066.1 GCA_030665485.1 Chloroflexota bacterium
CCTCGTGTCCCTGCCCGCAGACATCTTCTCGCGCCTGAAACAGGCGGTGTGTGCGACGTAGTACAGCGGCAGCATGCCCGGTTGAAGTATCTCATCGCGGTGCAGGTTGGTTATGGGCACCTCGGCGGTGGGCACCAGCCACAGGTCGTCTTCCTCGTCATGATAAAGGTTGTCGCCGAATTTGGGCAGACTGCCGGTTCCGTACAGGCAGTGAGGTTTAACCAGATATGGCGGGTATATTTCCACATAGCCATGCTCTTTTATGTGCAAATCGAGCATGTATGAGGTGAGCGCACGCTGTAACAGGGCGCCCAAACCCTTCAGTATGTAGAAACGGGCACCTGATAGCTTTGTGCCCCTGTCAAAGTCGATTATGTCCAGTTTTGGGCCTAAATCCCAGTGGGCCAGAACTTCAAAAGCCAGCTTGCGCGGCTCGCCCCAGCTCCACACCACCACGTTATCGTCCTCGCCTTTACCCACGGGGGTATCGGGGTGCGGTATGTTGGGAATCTGAAGCAGCAGGTTATTCAGTTCCTCTTCGATCTGCTTTGCTTTCTCGTCGATGGACTTTATCTGATCGCCAACTTGACGCATCTCGACGATGAGGTCGGCCGGTTTTTCCTTCATCTTGGCTATCTGTTTGCTCACCTCATTACGTCTGGCCTTGAGGCTTTCCGATTCCGTGAGCACCTTGCGGCGCTCAATATCGAGTCGCAGTATATCGTCAATGGGCGCGGTGTCGTTACGGCTGGCAACAGCATCACGCACCATTTCCGGGTTTTCGCGGATAAGTTTTAGGTCGAGCATGTGCTTCTCCCTATTTGGTTTTAAGCTGAGGGAACAGAATCACCTCACGGATGGACGGCTGACCGGTAAGCAGCATAACAAGCCTGTCTATACCCACTCCGAGTCCGCCGGTGGGCGGCATGCCGTACTCCAGCGCGGTAAGGAACTCCTCGTCTGGCATCTCGGCTTCTTCGTCTCCTGCCTGGCGGAGTTTGAGTTGCTCGGCAAAGCGCTCCCTTTGATCCTGTGGATCGTTGAGCTCGGTAAAGGCGTTGGCTATCTCCATGCCACCGGCGAACGCCTCGAACCTCTCCACGAAACGCGGGTCATCCGGTTTTTTCTTGGCCAGCGGCGACATCTCCAAGGGGTAGTCCAAAAGGAACGTCGGCTGTATAAGATTCGGCTCGACGTAAGTTGAAAGCAGCTTGTCTATGAGGTTGCCACGCCCCATGCGCTTGTCGACTTCTATGTGCATGTCGATCATCTTTTTACCTAGTTCTTTCGTATCGGCGTATTCCTCAAAGTCTATTCCGCCGTACTCTATAATCGCCTGGCGCAGTTCGATGCGCTTCCAGGGCGCTTTGAAGTCGATAACCTCACCGTTGAATTCGGTTGTGGTTGTGTCCAGTACTTCTGTGGCAATGGCGGATATCATGTTTTCTACGTTGGCCATTATATCGTTATAGTCGGCGTATGCCTCGTAGCACTCCATGCTGGTAAATTCAGGGTTATGTTTTGTGGAAATCCCTTCATTCCTGAATATGGGGCCTATTTCATAGACCCTATCCAGCCCGCCGATAATGAGACGTTTGAGGTGTAGTTCGGTGGCTATGCGCAGGAAAAGCTCGCGGTCAAGGGTATTATGATGGGTGACGAACGGTTTGGCCAGGGCGCCTCCCGCAGTTGGATTGAGTATGGGTGTCGACACCTCGATGAAGCTGCGCTCGTCCAGCAGGCGGCGCATGGTGGTTATCACCCTGCTACGCACCCTGAAAATCGCCTGTATGTCATCGTTGGATATGAGGTCCAGATACCTCTGGCGATAACGCTTCTCTACATCGGTTAAGCCGTGCCATTTTTCCGGCAGCGGCTGTAATGACTTGGTGAGCATGGTGATCTTATGCGCCTCGACTGTTATCTCCCCGGTATTCGTTTTAAACAGTCTGCCGTCGATGCCGATGAAATCGCCTATGTCGAAGTCCTTGAAGAAGGCATATTCATCCTCGCCTAAAAGGTCTTTTTTGAGAAACGCCTGAATCTTGCCGGAGCCGTCTTTGATATGCAGAAACGTGACCTTGCCCATGCCGCGTTTGGCGATGATGCGGCCCGCCACGCTGACCATCAGCCTCTCGTTATCGGGATCTCCTTCGAATAGAGCTGTAGCTTTTTGTGCGGTGTGGGTTTTGCAGTATCTGGGGGGATAGGGGTTGATACCTCGCTGGCGAATGCGCTCAAGCTTGGCTAGGCGCTGCTGAAGTATGTCTTCCCCTCTGTCGGTCATAGTTTATGCCTGATAGCATTTAATATTTTTTACGGTAAGTTTGATTGTTCCGGCGGGGGCCTTTACCTGTGCAGCTTGGCCCACTTTTTTACTCATTAGAGCCTTGCCTATGGGTGATTCGTTGGATATTTTACCATCTTTGGGGCTGGCCTCGGCGCTGCCCACAATGGCGTATTCTTCCTTTTCGCCGTCCTGGTTTTCTACTACTACATGTGAGCCCAGCTTCACCTTGTCCGAATGAGTATCGTCCTCAATGATCTTGGCGTTTTTGATCATGCTTTCCAAGGTGAGGATGCGCCCCTCAACAAACGCCTGCTCGTTTTTGGCGTCGTCGTACTCGGCGTTGTTGACGGTGCTGCCCGCCTCTTTGGCCCGACGGATCTTCTCCGCCACTTCGTGACGGCGGTGCAAATGAAGATTCTCCAACTCTTCCCTTAGTTTATCCAGTCCCTCTTGTGTTAGAAATACTTCTTTTTCTTCCATCTCTGTCCTTCCACTAAAACTTGGTGGGTAGTAAAAAAGACTGAGAGTTGCAGAACAACCCTCAGCCACATTTCTCGGAGGCCTAATTATAATACAGAGTTATTGATTTGTAAAGGGTTTTTATTTTTCATCGTCAGCACTCTTGATTTGCAGGCGCAGGTCGGCAAGCTGCTGGTCCGGCACTTCAGCGGGTGATCCTGTCATCGGGTCAGTTGCACCCTGTGTTTTGGGGAAAGGGATGACCTCGCGAATAGTTTCCTCCCCCGCAAGCAGCATGACGAATCTGTCTATGCCGGGCGCTATTCCGCCGTGGGGTGGGGCTCCGTATTCAAATGCCTCGATCAGATGGCCGAAGCGCTCTTTAATCTCATCATCGGTGTATCCCAGCAGCGTAAAGAGCTTTTTCTGCATCTCTGGCTGGTGTATCCTGATGCTGCCGCTGGAAAGCTCGCAGCCGTTGCATACGAAATCATAGTGCCTGGCGCGTACTTTACCGGGGTCTGTATCCAGTAAAGGTATGTCTTCTTCTACAGGCGCGGTAAACGGGTGGTGCATCACGTCCCACCTGCTCTCCTCCTCTATGCGGTCGAGCAGCGGGAAGTCTACTATGAAGGCAAAGTTCAACTCATTCGGATCAGCCATGTTGAGTCGTTTCGCCATCTCAGACCTCAGCGCACTGATGGCGTTGTTTACCACCTTGGGACTGTCGGCGACGACCAGCATCAAGTCCCCGGCCTTGGCATTCAATCTTTGGGTCATCTGCTTTATCTGCTCGTGTGTGAGGAATTTGAGCACCTTTGATTTTACGTCGTCCGCTGTCTCGCCCATGGCCAGCGTTATCAGTCCTTTTGCGCCGTAGCTTCTGACGAAGTCGATAAGCTCGTCCTGCTGTTTGCGCGTGTAGTCGGCGCAGCCCGGGGCGCATATGCCCTTGATGTGGCCGCCATCGTCAAGAACGGATTTGAACACACCGAACTCCGTATCGGCAAACAGGTCTGAAAAGTCGGAAAGCTCCATACCGAAACGCATATCCGGCTTGTCGGTGCCGAAGCGCCGTATCACCTCTTCGTATTTGAGGCGCGGGTACGGCTTATTCATCTTAAACTGAGGCGTCAGTGTCTCCACCAGTTCGATGAACATCTGCTCCATGAGGCTGAGGATGTCCTCCTCATCGACGAAGCTCATCTCCAGGTCCAGCTGGGTGAACTCTGGCTGGCGGTCGGCGCGCTGGTCCTCATCGCGGAAGCACCTCGCTATCTGGAAGTACTTCTCGAACCCGGCAACCATTAATAGCTGCTTGAGCTGCTGTGGCGACTGCGGCAGGGCGTAGAATTGGCCCGGATACAGCCTGCTTGGCACCAGGTAGTCGCGCGCGCCCTCCGGCGTGCTCTTGAGCAGGATGGGCGTCTCTATTTCGATGAAGCCCCTGTCTGTAAGGAAATCGCGCATGAACTTGATTACCTTGTGGCGCAGGATGATGTTACGCTGCATATGGGGGCGGCGCAGGTCTAGATACCTGTACTGTAAACGCAGGTATTCGTCTACATCCGCCTCTTTGTTTATATAAAACGGAGGTACTTTGGAGGTGTTTAGGATTTCGAGATCACTTGCGATAAGCTCTATCTCGCCCGTGGCCAGGCTTGCATTTTCGGTGCCTGCGGGTCGCTTGGATACATCGCCGGTTACTTTAATCACGTATTCGCTACGCAGGTCTCCGGCCAGGTCGTGTATCTCTTTGGCACGTTCCGGGTCGAACACTACCTGCGTCAGTCCCTCGCGGTCACGCAGGTCGATAAATATCAATCCGCCGTGGTCGCGGCGCCGGTTTACCCAGCCAGCCAGCGTCACCTTCTGGTCGACATTGTTAATGTTCAATTCCCCGCAGCTGTGTGTTTTAAGCAATTGCATCACCCCTTTGTGGATTATATGCCACAACACGCGGTCTTTTCAACTATAATCTTGACTTTGTAGCTACGAAATGATAATCTTTGTAAGGTTGTCCATAAAATAAAATCGGGAAAATATAACTATATAAGGGAGAAACAAGAGTATGGATTTTAAGCTGTCTGAACAAAACAAGATGATACAGACGATGGCCAGAGATTTTGCCGATAAGGAAATCGAGCCCATAGCGGAAGAGATTGACCTTACCAGTAAAATTCCTGCGGATATGGCCACGAAGATGGGAAGCCTTGGCCTTATGGGCCCAACTGTTCCTGAGGCATATGGAGGCCCCGGCCTTTCCTTTTTGGATTACATTCTGATAGTGGAGCAGCTGGGCTATTCCAACATAGCAGTGGAGACCCTGATGGGTATTCACAGCTGCATGGCCGAGCTCATTGACATTCTGGGCACGGAAGAGCAGAAGAAAAAGTATCTGCCCAAGTGCTGCACAGGTGAGCACCTTGCCAGCATCATGTTTACTGAACCGGAGACTGGCTCCGACGCCAAGTCCATTTCCACAAGTGCAGTTGAGACCGACGGTGGCTACGTAGTAAACGGCACCAAGCGTTTCATTACGCTGGCCCAGTTTGACGGCCCCGGCGTGCTCTTTGCTAAGGATGATTCCGGCAGAATCAGCACCTTTATTCTTGAGAAGAATGGCCCCGGTTACAGCACCGAGAAGCCCTGGAAGCTGATGGGTGTGCACGGCGGACTTACCGTAGATGTGAATATGGAAGATGTAAGGATGGCTGCGGATAGCAGACTGGGTGAGAAGGCACAGGGCTACCGCGATCTCCTGCTGGCCATTTCGCTTTCCAAGACCCGTCTTTCTGCCAGAAACGTTGGCGCGGCGCAAGCGGCGCTGGATGTTTCGGTACAGTATGCCAAGGAGAGACAGGCAAAGGGTAAGCCAATTTCGGCACTGCCTTCAATCCAGTGGCTGATAGCTGAGATGGTAACCAAGCTTGAGGCGGCAAGGCTGATGTGCTACTGGACCGCTTGCCTGCGTGACGACGGTGAGGACATCATCAAGCAGTCGGCAATGACCAAGCTGTTTGTGGCCAATGCAACCGCAGAAATAGCCGACATGGGCGTTCAGGTACACGGTGCATACGGCTATTGCCAGGATTACAAGATAGAGCGCCTGTTCAGAGACATCAGGTTGCTCAGAATTCTTGAGGGCACCGACGAGATTCAGAGGGCGATCGCTGGCGGTTACGCGCTGCTTTAAGAATCGCTAATAGTCAGTAATAGATAAACAGGCCGGGGAGAAATCTCCGGCTTGTTTTTATTTGTGCGATATGTTTATACTTGCCGAAAGCACACTATCGATATCAGATTTGTGAATAGAGGAGGTAGGCAATGCCAAGCTTGATAGATGCCGAGCGGCAGTATTACGTTGTAAAAGAGAAGTTCTGGGACTGGGGAAGCGGCGATATCAACGATGAGAACGGTGCTACGATAGGCAAGATGGATAGAAAATTCTTATCTCTTCGCTCCACCATAGCGGTTACCGAGGCAGATGGCATGGGACTTTTCACTGTTAGCAAGAAGCTGGTGTCTATCAGAACCAGCTATGATATAAAGGATGAGAACGACGAGCTTTTAGGCAGAACAAAGAAGAAGATATTTTCTTTCTTCAAGCCCAAGATGTGGATGGAAGATGCGAGCGGCAGGAAGCTTCTTATAGCCGAGGGCTCTTTCGCTGGCTGGCGTTTTACGATTAAAGACAATACCGGGCAGTTGATAGGGCAGGTAAGTAAGTCTGATGCGCTGCGCGATGTATTTCTGGGTGGAATGTTTGATTTTT
>DAOUZV010000098.1 GCA_030665485.1 Chloroflexota bacterium
CCGGTGATGCGGAGGCGCTGTCTATAGTCGAAATAACGCTTGCAAAGATGGCACAGGGTGGTATCTACGATCAGGTTGGCGGCGGGTTTCACCGCTACAGCGTTGATGCCAAATGGCGGGTGCCACACTTTGAAAAGATGCTATACGATAACGCGTTGCTAAGCCGAATCTACATACACACTTATCAGGCAACTGGAAAAGATTTCTACAAGCGTATTGCATGCCAGACGCTGGATTATGTTACTCGTGAAATGCGAGATGGTAATGGCGGCTTCTATTCCACTCAGGATGCGGATAGCGAGAGCGTTGAGGGTAAGTTTTATATATGGACGCCCGACGAGATTATCGAGGTTTTAGGCGAGCAAGACGGAAAGCTGTTTTGCAGGTACTTTGGCGTAACAGCGCAGGGCAATTTCGAGGGCAAGAATATTCTGAACGTGGTGGTTGATGAAGAGACGCTGACGAGTGTGATCGAAATTGATCCCACCGCTCTGGCAGCAAGGATAGAAAGGGCTAAAGATCTGCTGCTAACTCGCCGTTCCGCTAAGGCCTTGCCTCACCGCGATGAGAAGATAATTGCCAGCTGGAACGGTATGATGCTGGCCGGTTACGCCGAGGCTGCGATGGCGTTCGATAGACAGGATTACCTTGAGACCGCCGTTGATAACGCTAAGTTCTTAACTGAGGTTATGTATAAGGCTGGGCGGTTGTGCCATTCGTACAAGGATGGTCGTGGTACAGGGCAGAGTTACTTGCAGGATTACGCTTTTGTATGCGATGGACTTATTCGGTTGTATGAGGCGAGTTTTGATGAGCACTGGTTAAGCATAGCTATAAACCTGGCGGGCAACATCGATGAGCGGTATTGGAATGAGGGCACGCGGTCTTTCTATGATACCGACAAAAACGAGCAGGGTTTGCTGATTCGCCCCAGGAACATGTATGACAACGCTTTGCCTTCGGGATCATCTGCCGCGGCAATGGTTCTGCTGTATCTGTCGCGACTTGCGGACAACAGCAGATACGAGTATATAGCGCTGCTTGCGATGGGACAGGCGCTGCCACTGGTTGCACAGTATGCGCTCGGATTTGGGCACTGGCTCTGTGCTATTGACTTCTACATATCGGAGCCAAAGGAAGTGGTGCTAACAGGAGCCCTTAATAATGCGGCGACGAGGTCGTTTGCCAACATAATTGCCGGATGCTACCTGCCCAACGTGATTCAGGCCAGAGTCGATCATCAAAAAGCATTCCTGGATATTCCTTTGCTAAAAGACAGGGCGATGATAGACGATAGACCGACGGTGTATATATGCGAGAAGTATACCTGCAAAGCGCCGGTTACCAATAGCGCTGAATTAGAGTCGGCATTACGTGAATTGACTTAAGTATCCTCGTGCTCCAGAGCCTTGCGCAGCATCTCCATCATGGTTTCTTCTTTATTGGCGTGATTTTCGATTATATGCAGGATTCTGGTGATTACCTGCTGTACTTGCATCTCTTTGGCTATTACCTCTTCCCGCTTAAGCCCCTTTAAATTGACCCCATCCAGCAGCTTTTGGGCGTCGTCTATTTCCTGCTTTATCTGTTTGTGCTCTATCAGTAGCGCTTTCATCAGCATATCGCCCAGAATCGGCGGGAACGCTTCTTCTTCGAAGGCGAAGTGATTATTGAGGCCTGCCTTGAGAGCGTTAAGGGACTGTTTTAGTTTGTCCAGCCTCGTGCTCAGGACGTCGAACTGGCCGGGTATCCACTCCGAGCGCAATTTTTCCAACGTACGCTTTGCCTCGCTGTCGGTTACAGTATCACCAACCAGCTTTATGTTTCCCTTTATAGCATTGTGCTCGTCTGCGACGTTTTTGATTATGTCCAGATGGTCTGTCATGTGCTGGCCCCTTTCTGTGGAGTTATAGCTCTACCTTTATGCTGTCGCCTTCGACCTCAGTTTTGTATGTATTGATATTGGATATGACCTTGAACAAGCCCAGCAACTTGCCCGCAAAGCCTCCGTTGAGCCTTCTTATTACCTTGCCGTTTGCTATGTTGAACCGTGATCCGTGGACGGGGCACTCGACTATGGTGCCGTCCAGTTTGCCATCGGACAACTTGCCTGCCCTGTGAGGGCAGATGTTGCTTACGGTGTAGTAAACATTGCCGACGTTGGCTATTAGAATATCCTGCTCCTTGATCATTACCGCCTTCATATGGCCGCTTTCAAGATCGGTTGTTTTTAAGACCTCGATTGAGTTGCCCACGTTAACGCCTCGCTTTCGCAGCCATTTTACATCATCAACATGGATTATTCCAGACTTACAATGTTGACAGATGCTGCAAATTCTGGTAGCTTTCTAGGCCAATACAAAGGCGGTTTTTATGGACTGGATCGATATATCGGTGCCGCTTAAAAGCGGCATGGTGCACTGGCCCGGTGACCCCGAGGTCAAGATAGAGCGGGTGAGGGATGCTGAGAAAGGCGATAGAAACACGCTTTCTGAGGTTTGCATGGGGGCACATACGGGGACGCATATGGATGCGCCGCTTCATTTTGTAAGAGGTGGTGCTGGTATCGACCAGTTACCGCTTGATGTTGCCATGGGGCGAGCGAGGGTTATCGAGATCGAGGATGGCGAGTCGATAAAGGTTGAGGAACTACAAAAGCATGATATCCGCCGCGACGAGCGTATTCTATTTAAAACCAGAAACTCCTCCCACGTTTGGCGAGAGGCTGATTTTGTCGAGGACTTCGTGTATATGTCAATCGAGGCTGCGCGATCATTAGTTGAACGTGGGGTAAGCCTTGTAGGCGTTGATTATCTGTCCGTCGGTGGCTACAAGAAGGATGGCTCTGAGGTGCATCAGACGCTTCTTCAAGCTGGCATCTGGCTTATCGAAGGACTGGATTTATCGAAAGTAAGCGCCGGGGAATATGATCTGGTTTGTTTACCGCTGAAGATTGTTGACGGAGACGGAGCGCCGGCACGGGCGGTGGTGAAGCCGCTTTCCAGTCGTAAATAGGAGGTTGCATGGCCTACAAGCCCATAAGTGATTACGGACTTATCGGAAACATGCATTCCTGCGCACTGGTGAGCATAGACGCCTCCATAGACTGGTGCTGTCTGCCCCGTTTCGATTCCCCAAGTACCTTTGCCGCCATCTTGGACGACGTAAAGGGCGGCAGCTTTTCCGTTAAACCGCGAAGTCAATTTACATCGCACCAAACCTATATCCCCAATACCAACGTGCTAAAAACCACTTTTGAAGTCGACGGCGGCTCGGCCGATGTGATTGATTTTATGCCCTGTTATATACAGAAGGGCAATCGCTTAAGCAAGTTTGATCAAATTCACCGTATAGTTGAGTGTACAAAAGGTGAAATATCGCTTGAGGTTTTGTTTGATCCAAAAATGGATTATGCCAGAACAGGGACGCAGGTCACACTCACTCGGCTAGGAGTTGTGGCACAAATTGGTCACGATAAAATAGCGCTGGCGTCCAGTATTGACCTCAGTATTGATAACGGCAGTGTGATATCTAACTTCACGATGAAAAGCGGGGAAAGATCAATCTTCGTTTTAAGCTACGGTTCCACAAAACCGATGCCAATCTATATGTACAAGAGCGAAGAAAAGCTTGTAAGAACTATCGACTACTGGGAGAAAAAGGCTGAAGATTGCAGAGTCAGTGGCCCGTGGAGCGAGGCCATAGTTCGTTCATATCTAGTCTTGCATTTGCTGGTTTACTCCCCCACAGGCGCCATCATCGCCGCCCCCACCACATCGCTGCCGGAGGAAATAGGCGGTGAGCGCAACTGGGATTACCGGTATGCCTGGCTGCGGGACGCATCGCTTACACTCAACGCTTTTATCCATCTGGGGCACAAGGACGAGGGAGCTGCATTTATGGGCTGGCTTCTCAACGTATGCGATAAGTGCGGCGCGAAGGCTCAGATACTGTATGATATAGATTTTCATGACCCGCAGGAAGAGACGAATTTGGGCCATTTAAGTGGTTACTGTAATTCAAGTCCGGTAAGAATTGGCAATGGCGCCTATGCCCAACTGCAACTGGATGTGTTCGGAGAGGTGTTGGAGGCAGCTCATAACTACGTAAGCATAGGTGGCTATGTGAGTCCTAAAACGTGGCGTTTGCTTGAAAGCTTCGTCGACGCTGCCTGTACAACTTGGCGCCAACCCGACAGCGGGATATGGGAGGTGCGCGGCGGGCCGTTTCACTTTAACCATTCCAAGGTGATGTGCTGGGTAGCGGCGGATAGGGGCATCAAAATTGCCGAGACGTTGGGGTACAATGGAAACGTTGATAGCTGGAGAAGCACTTGCGGCGAAATAAGGAAAGATATTCTGTCTCGCGGTTGGAATACTCAAAAGAAGGCATTTACTCAGCATTACGATACGGAGGCGCTGGATGCCAGCGTACTACTTATGCCGCTGTTCGGTTTTCTGCCGGTCTCGGATTTGAAGATGAGGTCGACCGTCGACCGCGTTATAATTGATCTAACTAAAAACGGCCTGGTGCGCCGGTACGACACGTCTAAAACAGATGACGGGCTTGCCGGCTCCGAGGGGGCGTTTTTGTGGTGCTCCTTCTGGCTGGTGCGCGTTTTGCTGCGGCTGGGCCGGACTGATGAAGCTAAGGTTCTTTACGAGAGGCTGGTTGGCTACAGCAATCACCTAGGCTTGTTATCCGAAATGGTAGACCCGACATCAGGCGAGATGCTGGGCAATTTCCCGCAGGCGCTTTCCCACCTCGGCATAATTGTTGCCGGATTGGAGATGACAAGCGCAGTGTGACCAAAGTCACTTGACACTGGATTATCCTCTTTGTATAGTTTGTACCTCATCTTAAATCAGCAAAAAGAGGTGTTCAAAATGGCGAAAGCAACTTTGGATGGTGTAGTTCTTGCCGAAAGCGAT
>DAOUZV010000077.1 GCA_030665485.1 Chloroflexota bacterium
ATATACAACTCGGTTAACGCCATTAACCTCGTTTACTATGCGGTTTGATATGCGAGCAAGCAGATCGTATGGCAGCCGGGCCCAGTCTGCTGTCATGGCATCTTCGCTGGTAACGGCTCTGATAGCGACCACGTTGCCATAGGTGCGGAAGTCACCCATAACGCCCACGCTTCTGATGGGCGTAAGCACGGCAAATATCTGCCACAACTGGCGGTACATTCCGGCTTTCTTCGTTTCATTCATCACGATCCAGTCTGCATCCCTGAGCATATCCAATCGCTCTCTGGTCACCTCTCCGATTACGCGAATCGCAAGTCCCGGGCCGGGAAAAGGCTGCCTCCAGATCATCTCTTCTGGCAAACCAAGAGCCAGGCCCACCTGTCTCACTTCATCCTTGAACAATAACCTGACAGGCTCAATCAAGGACAATGTCATGTCTGAGGGAAGTCCGCCCACGTTATGATGCGTCTTGATTACGTTAGACGCTTTGCTTCCCGCACTTTCGATAACATCGGGGTAAAGTGTGCCCTGAGCTAAATAGTTGGCGCCTTTAAGTTTGGAGGCTTCCTCCTCAAACACCCTGATGAATTCCTCGCCAATCAGCTTTCGTTTCTTCTCTGGATCGGTTATATTTTCGATCCTTTTGAGGAATCTGTCCGTGGCATCGATATATACCAGATTCATCTTGAGGTTCTTCTCAAAAACGTTGATAGTTCGCTCCGCCTCCTCATGGCGAAGCAGGCCATTGTTCACAAATATACATGTCAGGTTATCGCCAATTGCCCTATGTATCAACGTGGCCACAACGGCGGAATCAACCCCGCCGGAGAGTGCGCATATAACCTCCCCGTCTCCAACATGTTGCTTTATCTTTTCGATGCTTTCTGCGGCAAAGTTGCTGGGGGTCCATGTGCCGTGACAGCCGCATATGTTGTACAGGAAGTTTTTGAGAATAGTTTTACCATCTGGAGTATGGACGACTTCCGGATGAAACTGAAGCCCCACTATACCATGCTCATTTCCCATAACTGCTATGGGAGCGTTATCTGTATATGCAAGGCTCGTAAAATCTGCCGGCATTTCATCTATGCGGTCTCCATGGCTCATCCAAACCGGAAATTCCGGCTCCAGTCCTTCAAACAACGGATTATCCATAGAGCTCAAGTGTAGTATGGAATGGCCGTATTCATGCTTGTCGCCAGGGCTGACCCTGCCGCCCAATTGATGGCCCAGAACCTGCATCCCATAGCAAATACCTAAAACGGGCAGTTTGCTCTCATAAATCCAGTACGGAGCCACAGGTGCATCCTCTTCATACACGCTGGCAGGTCCTCCTGAAAGTATAAAACCCATGGGTTCAAGTGCGCTTACTTTCTCCCACGGGTCATCGTAGTGAACTATCTCACAGTACACGTTGCACTCACGCACACGTCTGGCTATAAGCATACTGTACTGGGAGCCGAAATCAATTACAATAACTGTTTCTTTTTTGGCTTTTAGATCTTGCGGGGGTTTGGGCACCGGATGAGTGCCGACCTTCTCCTTGGCGATTTCGAGGTAGGTGGAAACCTCTACATCATCACTGGTATGAATGCGATGGCTTTCCTGTTCCAAGCGTATCCTCCAAGGCTTAAGAAAGCTTAACATCTGTGCTATACTGAGTCAAGATTTTTTTGAACTATGAGTCCTATTACAAAGGATCACAAAGCTGCAATAAATTTGCTCAAAAATGGCGGGGTTGTGGCTCTTCCAACCGATACCGCCTATTGCCTTGCAGCCGATATAAATATAGACAGCGCCGTTCAAAAAGTATTTGAAATCAAAAAGCGACCATTCGATAAAGCGCTACCGATTTTTTTGCCGGAGAAGGAAGCATTGTCATTGGTGGCAAGTGACATCCCCGATATTACGTGGTGCCTTGTAGACAGCTTCTGGCCAGGCGGTCTCACGCTGATTCTGAAAAAACACCCTGATTTATTGACATTAGCAGTATCAGGTGGTAATACAGTAGCTGTACGTGTGCCTGATCATCCTATACCTTTGGACGTCATAATGAGCATCGGAACACCAATAACGGGCACCAGCGCCAACATATCCGGGCAAGAGAGTCCTGCAACATCACATGAGGTATATAGACAAATAGGCGAAGGTGTGGATATGATTGTGGACGGAGGCAAGTGCCCAATATCGGCCTTATCTACTATAATCGACCTGACCAGCAAAGTGCCCAAAATACTGCGCGACGGAGCTATAACAAAAGAGCAAATTGAAGAGGCATGTGGCATAGTCTTTCATTAGTGCATTATCAACCAATACATCACAAATATACATTGGAGGAGAGTAAGTCATGCAGATTGCCATCGGTAGTGATCATGCCGGCCTTAAACTCAAAAACGCCGTAATCAGTTATTTATCAGAGCTGGGGCATGACTACAAAGATTTCGGTACATACGATACCAACTCTGTTGATTACCCCGATATAGGCAGAACTGTATCTACGGCTGTCGCCGAAAAGAAATTCGACCTGGGTATACTGATATGCAGCACTGGCGTGGGCATGTGCATTACTGCTAATAAGGTGAGGGGCATTAGAGCGGCGCTGTGTCATGATACTTTTGCCGCGGCACGAGCCAGAGAGCATACCGATTGCAACATACTTTGTATGGGAGAGTGGTGCATTGGCCAGGGTATAGGGCGTGCAATCGTCAAAGCATTTTTAGATGCTGAATTTGTTGGTGGGCGTCACGCCAGACGTCTTGAGAAGATACAGGACTTAGAGATAGAATAAATCTATCTTGATGCAGTAATTAGATATAAGCGGGAGCTTTCGATTTGGCCAGAATTCTGGACAATATAAACGAACCTCAGGACTTAAGAAAACTGAAGTACCAGGAACTGGATCAGCTTGCCTCTGAAATCAGGAGCGAAATCATTGATATTGCCCACAGGAACGGCGGGCACCTTGCATCTAACCTGGGAACGGTTGAGTTCACCATTGCACTGCATCGCGTTTTCGATAGCCCACGCGACAAGATCGTCTGGGATGTGGGTCATCAAAGTTACACTCACAAGCTTCTTACCGGACGCCGGGACAGATTTGACACCCTGCGCAAAATGGACGGCATATCCGGATTTACCGACCCGGCAGAAAGCCCACACGACGCTTTTATAAGCGGACACGCCAGCAATTCTGTATCAGCAGCGTTCGGAATGGCTATGGCCAGAGAACTTTCTTCGGATGATTATAACGTAGTGGCAATCCTTGGCGACGGCTCTCTGACCGGGGGAATGGCGCTTGAGGCCCTTAATCAGTCCGGGCATTCCAAAACCAAGTTCATAGTCATTTTGAACGATAATGCAATGTCTATTTCTCCCAGCGTGGGAGCAGTTGCAAACTCTTTGAACAAGTTAAGATTCAGCCGACGGCTTCGAAGAGTTAGCAAAGGACCTATGAGCTTGATTAACAAGTTGGTGAGCGGCGTACAGACTCAGCAAATTTACAAGCGGATGATGACGAGCGTTAAAGGATTGCTTTTGCCCAACGTAATATGGGAAGAGCTCGGTTTCACATACCTTGGACCGATTAATGGACATGATATCAAAGAAGTGGAAAAAGCACTTATTCGAGCACGAAACTACACCGATGGCCCTGTGTTTCTACATATTAAAACCACGAAAGGTATGGGGTATAAGCTGGCTGAGGATGACCCTGTGGGATACCACGGCGTTTCGGCTCCCAAAAAGGCTACCGAGAAATTATCGTATACTGCAGTATTCGCTGAAACGACAATGCGATTAATGGAGCAGGACCCCAAAATTATTGCCATTACCGCCGCAATGCTGGAAGGAACCGGCCTGAATCTGGTAAAAAAACGATTTCCAGAGAGAGTCTTCGATGTCGGCATCTGCGAGCAGCATGCAACAACTATGGCTGCGGGGCTGGCAATCCGGGGATACAAACCTATAGTCGCTATATACTCCACATTCTTGCAGCGTGCATACGATCAGATTATTCACGACGTATGCCTTCAAGACCTTCCCGTTACATTTGCCATCGACCGTGGCGGTATAGTGGGTGATGACGGCAAGACCCATCAGGGTATATTCGATCTGTCCTACTTAAACTGCATACCAAATATGATTGTGGCAGCGCCCGGCAATGAGAGCGAGCTGCAGCACCTTTTGTATACGGCGGTTAATGCCGATCATCCCATGGCGATACGTTACCCTCGCGGATACGGGATCGGTACGAAACTAAATAAAAAATACCTTGAATTGCCCGTAGGCAAAAGCGAAGTTATGCAAGAGGGCAAAGATGTAGCCATAGTGGCAATTGGTTCAGCAGTTGCGCCTTCTCTTGTATCTGCTGAAATACTGGGAAAAGAGGGCATTGGTTGTACAGTAGTTAATGCCAGATACGCCAAGCCTCTTGATGCGGAATTGATAACCAGAGTCGCTTCAGGCGTAGAACTCGTGGTTACGGTTGAAGAAAACGTACTTGGCGGCGGTTTCGGCAGCTCAGTTTCATCTTTGCTTCACGAACAAAACCTGGCCGATACCAAGCTGGTGCGAATTGGTTTGCCAGACCAGTTTATTGAGCATGGCACGCAGAGACAGCTGCGTGACAAATATAAACTGAGCGCGGTTGAGATGGCCAACAGGATAAAATCTTCACTCTCATAAATAGACATAACATATGATATTTGATAGATACAACAAGGAAATAGAGCGGGAGCTAAAGGCGATAATAGGCGATAACCCCTCGCTCTTCTACCAGATGATGCGTTATCACCTCGGCTGGGTCGATGAGAATTGCAGTCCGCAAGATGCCAAAACGGGTAAGCTACTTCGTCCTACGCTTTGCCTAACCTCCTGTAGGGCCGTCGACGGTGATTGGGTAAATGCGCTACCGGCAGCCGCAGCGCTAGAACTCATCCACAACTTCTCTTTAGTGCACGACGACATTGAAGACCAGAGCGATTTCAGACGCCATCGCCGTACCGTATGGAATATCTGGGGTCAGGCACAGGCTATCAACGTTGGAGATGGCATATATGCATTGAGCAGATTAGCCATACTGAGACTGGCAAACAACGTCTTTCCAGATAACAAAGTACTCAGCATCATGGGTCTGCTTGATGAAGCATGCGTAAAGCTTTGTGAAGGCCAATACAGCGATATGTGCTTTGAAAGCAGATACGACGTTAGTGTTGAAGAATACCTGCAGATGATAGAGAAGAAGACCGCTAATCTAATCAGTTACTCGATTAAGGTAGGCGCTCTTTTGGGAACGGATGATGAACGGATAGCCAGCGACCTTGAGCATTTTGGGCTATTGCTAGGTATGGCGTTTCAGATAAGAGATGACGTGTTGGGTATTTGGGGAACTGAAGACAAAATAGGCAAATCAAAATCCGATATTTTACAGAGAAAAAAATCACTGCCAGTTGTATACGGATTAACCTCGAGCTCCGATGAAAAAGCAGAGATAATTCGAGGTATTTACGATAAAGAGGTAATCGGCGAAAACGATGTTACAACTGTAACTGATGTTCTGGATGAAACCGGGGCCAAGGATTATTGCTTAAAGATGACCAATGAATATTACGATAAAGCAATTGGCATTCTGGACAACCTGCAACTCGATAGACAAGCCCAAGGTGAACTCAGAGAAATAGCAGACTTTTTTATCAAGAGGGACTTCTAGTCATTGGTTCGCAAAAAGTCTTACTACTCGACATAACAGCACGTTAGTATTAATGAATTTTCAATAAACGGGGTAAACAGTATGTCTGATGGGGGATACCTACTGGTCAAGACCCTAAAACGTCACGTCTTTAACTACATATTCACTTTGAGCGGGCTGCAAACCCAATCGATTTACAACGCCTGTATTGACGAAGGTATGCGCTTGATAGATACCCGTCACGAGCAAACGGCGGT
>DAOUZV010000144.1 GCA_030665485.1 Chloroflexota bacterium
CGATGGTATATGCGCCCTTCTTGATCTCTTTTATCACGCCACCCATATCCGGCGGGACCATTATCTTGTGCTCCACCAATTGTGTTTCCGGGACCACGCCGATAATATCGCCACCGGTCACGGTGTCACCAACCTTGGCCACCGGCTCGAAATCCCATTTCGTGCTGGGTGAAAGTGCCTCTGACTTTGCACCACGCTTAATGAAATGGCCCGAGTTCTTAATCAGGGTAAGCAAAGACTTCTGAAGTCCGTCATAGATAGACCCGATGAGGCCGGGGCCCAGATCAACGGTGAGAATTCGGCCTGTGGGGTTAACGTTTTCGCCGATCTTGAGACCCTGAGTTTCCTCGTGGGTCTGCACTACGGCCTGATCACCTTCAAGCCCAATTATCTCGCCGATGAGGCCTTCTTCGCCCACCTCAACAACCTCGTACACCTTGGAACCTTTCATACCTTCAGCAACAACTAAAGGTCCTGAAACCCTCCATATTTTGCCCATACTTCATCCTCCGAATATGGATGTAACCTTATAACTCTACGTCAAATCCAATGAATTTTCTGATGTAAGCCTTGTAATAAGACTTAACATCCGGGTACCTGGTACCGTATTTGGAAGGAACTTCTATAATAACAGGAATCGGTTGTTTGGACCCCCTGATATTGTTGACCATGGTTTCTACGTACTCAACATAGTCTTCCTGAAGTATTATTACGGCGGTTTCGGTACTGTCAACGAGTTCGGTAAGAGCCTTTTTTACCTCCGCTGCGATATCGCCCTCGCCCTCGATCAGGTAGTACTTGCTCATGCCAGCCAGCCGCAGTCCCGTAACCAGCTCCCTGCCGCCTATAACCGCTACTTCCTGTTTCTGTAAATCTATCATGATGGAAGCACCAAATAGTCTTTTATCTTGTCCAGCGCAACGTTATCGCTTATGGCCTGTAAGATCAGCCGCAGGTTGCGCACCTCAAGCTCCTTGAGCGCAAGATACCAGGCAACCAGCAGTGGAGACAGCAGTTTCGTCGATACCATCTCCCTCACAAAGGTGAATTTGTGTTTTTCGATAACCTCATCGACAACGGTAACGCTCTTGGTTCTGTCGTAGCTGCTCGCTATCTCGGCGGCCATCTCTTCGTATTTGCCCGACTCCAGTTTGGCCGATACCTCAGCCGGATTCATCTCAAGCATAGTTTTCACGGCATCAAGCTTCAGCTCATAGCCATCGCCAACAAGGTACCCCGCCGCGTCAGCGCCCATGCCCCTGATAATCGCGCGATAGACTATCTGCAGGTTGACCAAATCGACGGCCATGCCCTGCAGCTTAAGGAATTGCTTTCCGTCTTTCATCTTCTTTGTGGCGGCCAGCATATTACCGTAATACTGATTATCCAGCTTTGCCTCAACTGCAAGACGCTGCTTGGAGCTTTCGCCGACAGTTTCAACCGCAGCCTCCAGAATGGCGGAGTACTCACTCAAACCGCACTCCCTGAGTATGCGTATGATATCGGTCACTTCCTCAACCGCAGCAAGGTTATCCAGCAAACCGCGATTGTTGATCAATCCCACGGGAATCATACGCGCCTTTTCACCGGTGATCATGCCGCGCAGAGCAACCTTGACGTTTGAGACATCGTACTTCTGCACATAGACGGACAGCAGGTCCCTCACGCTCCTGGGTATGACCCTCAGCCACTGCAGATAATCAATACTCTTGCCAAAATAGGCCCACAGATGGTCATCGATCTCGTCAAACGAGCTCAATGCACTGGGAGACACCTCCTCGAAGTAGCTCCCAATATCAGTGTCCTTTACGGAGACAAGCGCATCCTGAACCTTGGAGGTTCTGAATATCTTGTCCACGTGATCCGCCGTCAGCAGCTTGGACTCTTCACCTTTTAGGTATGCCGCTAAAAATGCGTAACCTGTCCTTAGCACAAATACTAGCTCCTACAGATTTTCAAACAGCTCGGCGCTTACTTCCGGCATCAGCTTGGGCAGCAATATGCCCAGCCTGGTATCGAATGTATTATCGATTCTGGTTTTGCCCTCTGCATCCTCGATAATAACGCCGCCGGAGCACTCCGTTTCCTTAACCTCGGTCACCATATCGGCCAGCTTCTTATCGGAAGCAACCGCCTTCTGCGCTATGGCAACGTCGCTTTTGCAAACATAGAGAATCGCCTTCTTGGAAGTGATGCCAGCCACTGCCTCTTTGATCAGGGTCAGCAGGGTTTTTTCGCTGCTCTTGCTTGCGGCCACCGCCTTTTTCACCTTCTCGGTCACATCTTCAATGATGTCCGACTTGGCCGAAAGCAGTTGCTGCCGCGACTTGATGGAAGAGCGGGCCAGAACCCGGCTTGCCTCAGCTTTTGCCGCTTCCATCAGCCTGGCCTTTTCCTTTTCAATCCTATAGGCTTTCGACTCTCGAGACGCAGCCACATCGTCGGCAGCCCTGGACTCGGCATCCTTGATCAAAACGTCAGCCTCAGCCTTAACCTTATCCAGGATGGCGTCGCTGATTTTATCCATTCCAGCCATAGTAACGCTCCTACATAAGTCCGCTTAAGCTTAATGCGATGATGGTGGTCACCAGGCCCAACACGCCGATGAGCTCAACGTACACAGCCATCATAATGCCCGGGGTTAAAATCTTACCCTCGGTTTTGGGCAGCAGCGCTATACCGGAGGCACAAACCGTGCCCTGGTATATGGCCGAGAATAATTCGGCAACCATCGCCATAGCACCGGCGCCGAGAACGGCCATTCCCGCTTCCTTCGTCATAGTTGGCTCAGCCGCCGTTAAGATGAGAATCAGTATGATCAGGCCATAGAAGGTCTGTGTCATCGGCAGCGATACCATCAACAGCACGTTACGGAATTGTTTGGGGTCTTCAGATAGAGTAGCAACACCGGAGTTACCAGCTATGGCGATGCCGATTGCGGAACCAACCAGCCCGCCGGCCAGCGCCAAAGCTCCTCCGATGATTGCCAGAGCTTGACCTATGCCCATTATTACCTCCTTAAAAAGGTTTATTCGCCTATTATTACGCTTTTGGGCCGTTTAAGTTTAAACGGCGTAAACTCCCTGCCACCGCCGTCGTAGAACTTCATCAGAAATTCAGCGAAACACAGCCGCAGTGAGTGAACGAATCCGGAAAGAACTCCAAGGAACAGATTGATGAGATGAGCGGCAAAGAGAATGACTACAAGAACAATGGTGCCCAGTATAGCCCCCGCCGGACCGGGTATGAAGCCGCCTTCTCCACCTATCATATCGGACATTATCCTGGCAACGCTGTTGAAAGCCGCCGCCAGCTGGTAGGTGGCCATACCCACGCCGGCCAGCCTGGCATAGCTCATCACGTCGCCCAGAAGTCCGGTAAGGTCAAACAGCCAGAATATGCCGCCCAGTCCGCCCTGCTTCATAATAGCACCGACTATGATCAGAATAATGCCAATTATCATCATATAGGTAAATATCTGATATATAACGCTGCCCGCCGGTATGAATGGAATGTGCAGCCCCAGAACGGATGTCAGGATTACAGGTATGCCAAA
>DAOUZV010000023.1 GCA_030665485.1 Chloroflexota bacterium
GTTTGCAGGAGTGGGCAAGCGAGTGCAGGGACAGTCAATAGGCTACTGCGGCATATCATTTGAAACTTTGTAGGCAATCAATGAGAAAATCGTCCCGGTTGAGGCAGGCGGGGCGCCCGGCATATAATAGATACCCATTAATGAACGTTAAAAGAGCAAGCAGGATGGATGAAAGTGTAAGCGGGCTTCATAAGCTGGAAAAAACTGATATCGATCGTACTGCCGAGATGCTGGCGCGGGCTTTCTACGATGATCCGCTGACGCTGTATGCTTATTCTGACGGAGGGCGGGAAAGTGACAGCCTGCTTTACTTTTTTCAGTTTCCTTTGAAGTATTGTCTGCGTTATGGCGAAGGGTATGCCCCTACTTCCGAGGTAGAGGGTGTTGCGCTGTGGTTGCCCTCGAACAAGTATCCTATAACGTTCTGGAGGACGTTGCGCACCGCATCGCTGTGGTTCATGTTCAAAACTATGCGCAAAATCGGTAGTGGGAGGCTTAAGCGCATGGCCTATATCGGCAGTCAGATTGACAAAGCACACAAACGGCTGGCTCCTTTTGCGCACCGGTATCTGTCGATACTGGGCGTTGATCCTGAGCATCAGGGACAGGGCTATGCCAGCAAGCTGCTGAAGCCGATATTTGCCAGGCTCGACGAGGAGGGTGTACCGTGCTATCTGGACACGCTCACAGAGAAGAACGTTTGTATTTATGAGCACCTTGGTTTCAAGGTGCTGGAAAAGATAGACATTCCAGATACGGATATTACAAGCTGGGCCATGCTGAGGGAGCGCGGCTAGATATTATCGAATTCGCTCTATACGGGTACGCCGCCGTCTACATACATGGTCTGGCCACTCATATAGCTTGATGCGTCGGAGGCCAGATACAGAGCTGCGCCGACGATCTCCTCCGGCTCGCCCAGACGCTTCATGGGCACCCCAACTTTGACCATCAGCTCCAGCGCAGGTGCACTCATAACCGGCTCGCCCAGATCGGTATGAATGAGTCCCGGACCGATGCCGTTTACCCTGATACCGTGCTGCGCCAGCTCCCAGGAAAGCACGCGGGTAAGCATAACTACGCCGGCCTTGGCCACGCTGTAGGCGCCGAGCTGGTAAATGGGGAAGCGCCCAGCAATCGAACTGACGTTGATGATGACGCCGCTCTTTTTCTCAAGCATGCACTTGGTGGCCGCCGCCTGGCTGCACAGGTAGCCGCTCTTGAGGTTATTGTTCATAACCTTGTCCCAGCCGTCCTCGCGCAGTTCCATCAAGGGAACCATGATATTCATGCCGGCGTTGTTTACCAGTATATCGATGGTGCCGAATTCGGCGATGGTCTTGTCTACCATGTTATCAACATCGGCTTTAAGGGCTACGTTGGTGGGCACCACCAGCGCTTTTTGCCCCAGAGCCCTGATCTCTTCGGCCACCTTTTCTAGGTCTTCCGCGGTTCTACTGGCTATACAAACGTCGGCGCCGGCTTCGGCGTAGGTGAGTGCAATTGCTCGTCCTATGCCGCGGCTGCCGCCGGTTATTATTGCTACTTTCCCCTTGAGCGAGAAATTGGGTTGTTTCATTTAGCGTTCCTCTTTCTTATGTATAACTTATACTTTATGCCTGCGACTAGTTTACCTTGTTTGGCTGGTTTATATCAAGCTTGATCGCTTTGCATGCGAACCGCCATGTCCAGGATAAGCGTTGACCAGCCGAAGTCGATGGCACGCTCGCCCTTGCCCGATATCGCCGAGTAATACTCGCGGAAACCCTCTTTTCTTACGAGTTCGTATGTTCGCCTAGTCAGTTCATCGGCTATATCATCGTGCCCGTGTTTTCTCAATCCTCTCTCTATATACCAGTTGGTGTACACCCAGGTCTGATGGCCGCGCCAGATAACGCGCATATTATGGTATTTGGAGCTTACCGGCTCCACCGGTATGGGGTATTTGGTCCAGTACTCATTGGGACTCAGAAGCCAGTCTTTTATCAGTTTCTGCACTTGCTTCTGGTCGATATTGTCCAGTATCAGGGGCATGAGACAGGAGATAGTATTGACTCTTATCTGCTCATCTTTTCCACCTCTGGAATCAAGGCTGTAATAAAGCCCCGTTTCCTCATGGTACATCTTTTTGAGGATGGACTGCTCCGCCTCATCCGCCATGCAGGCAAACATTTCACCATCATCGTCAGCGGCCAGGTCGCACAGGCGGCTCAGCGCCCGCAGGTTCTGTGCATAAATGCAGCAGAACAGAGTGTCCTTTACACGGAAGCGGTTGCTGGCAAAGATTTTATCAGTATCCCAGCCCATTATCACATACTTGCGCGACAGGCTGGACATAGGGCCCATGGGTGCCAGTCCTGCGTTTGACGCGCCATATATAATATCGTACTCAGGGCTGCGGTCCTTCGACTCGTAGGAGATTATTATTTCAGGCAGGCCGTCGTCGCTTCTTACGCGGGTGTTGAGGATATAGAAGTAGTATTTTTTTAATCTGGGCAGCGCCCAGTTTAAAAAATCGAGGTCTTCTATCTCGCGGCACACGTATTCGGTCGTAATGCGTTCCACAGCCTCCGCAAGCGCCGGTGGTTGCAGGTAGGGCGAGCCGATGTCTCCGGGATACAGCCGTTTGAGCCACTTATCCGCCCAGTGCATACGATTACCGTTCCATATCATATGAGGGATGAATCCGTCTGTTGTTTGAGTGCGCAACAGCAACTCCATTTCCTGTCTGGCTGCCTCTAGATCGACATGCGTTAACACTATCGAATGAGCGCAGGAGTCCCATGTCCACTGGTGCGGGTATCTCACCTCAAGGGGCTCTTTTATGGCCCACCACAGTTTGTAGAGCCACCTGAGCCATGATGGCAGCTTGTGCGGGTATTCAATCGGCCTAAGGCTGGGCGCGTGGTAGCTGCGTTTGCGCTTTGATATTTTTACAGTTGGTACTGGTATATCTACCCTGTTTCTGTCGAGGGTTTGAAATGCTGCATCTTTAAGCCAGTCGATATCAATTCGTTTACTTTTGTGCTGTTTTGGGTTAGTTGCTTCCGACATAGAGAGGTCCTTTTGCTCCTTAGATGGCCGTGTTTGTCAATTGAATATAAGACGATATATATTCATGAGGGGACTGTAATGACAGGGCAACCCTTGCTAAATATTATTTGCTTTTCTTTTCTTTTCCAGCCTTCTTTTGTGTGGCTTTTTTGGCTTTTGACGCCGGTTTTTTGACCTTTGGCCGTTTGTGTGGCTGTATTTCGATTCCTTCAAAACAGGCGATGGAGGCCACGCTGTCGCCCTTGCCCAGCTTCATAATGTTTGAGCCCCGCGTCAATCTGGAGCGAACCGACAGCTCCTCCAGTGGAACGTGATTGACTATTCCTCCTGTGGATATAAGCATTACATCCTGCCCGGGGAAAACCATGTGAGATGCCACCAGCTTGCCCGTTTTTTCGGTGGCCCTGAAGGTCTTGACGCCGACGCCGCCCCTGGCCTGTAGCCTGTACCTGTCGATCCTGGTCAGTTTTCCGTATCCGTTGTCACTGACCACCAGTAAAGATTTGTCAGGCTCCTCCGTCCCATCCTCTGTTATTATTTTGGGCCTAATTATGCTCATTCCGACGAGTTCGTCGCCTGGGGCCAGTTTTATGCCCCTTACGCCACCGCTGGTTCTGGTGCGCAACGGAACTGCAGGAATGGTAAAGCGAATGGACCTGGTGTTTCTGGTAACCAGGATTGCCTCATCCGCAGTATTGGCCAGGTCTGCCGAGATGAGCTCGTCGCCGAGATCAAGGTCCATGGCGATGAGTCCGTTGCTGCGAACAGCGGCGAACTTGCTCAAATCCATGCGTTTGATCTCGCCCTTTTTGGTCGACAGCAGCAGGAATTCGTGTTCCTGCCAGTTTGCTATCGAAAGCAGCGCTGTGACCTTTTCCGACTGATCGATGGATATAATGTTGATGACGGGAACGCCCCTTGACGTTCTGGATGAATCTTGACTTACCTGGTAGCATTTGAGATGAAATACCTTGCCCCGGTTGGTGAAGAACAGCAGGCTGTCGTGAGAATCGGTTACCAGCATGTGATTGATGGCATCTGTCTCTCGGGTTGTCTGGCCGGTAACGCCCCTGCCGCCCCTGTGCTGTAGCTTGTATGTGTCGCTGGCAACCCTCTTTATATATCCGCGGTTGCTCAAGGAGACCACCATCATCTGATGTGGTATCAGGTCCTCTATCCTGAAGTCCTTGGCTTCTTCCCCGCTGATTTTGGTGCGGCGCGCATCACCGTACTTATCTTTTAGTTCAATTATATCGTCCCTGATGAGGAAATATATCTTCTGTGGATTATCCAGAAGGTCTTCAAGATAGGCTATCCTCTGCAGTAGTTCATCATATTCGTCGTTTATCTTCTTTCTTTCCAGTGCCGCTAACCGGCGCAGTTGCATATCGAGTATGGCCTGTGCCTGTGGTTGAGATAGAAAGAAGCGGGACATCAGGTTACTGCGGGCGTCTTCCACGTTGGCCGATCCCCTGATGGCCGCTATTATTTCGTTTAAGTGGTCGAGCGCGATTTTCAGACCCTCCAGGATGTGCGCCCGATCTTGCGCTTTTTGCAGGTCGAACTGCGAACGACCGACGATGACCTCGTGGCGGAACTTTATATACTGCTGCAGCGCTGTTTTAAGGCTAAGCACGCGCGGCTGCCCGTCCACCAGCGCCAGCATATTGGCATAGAACGCCGACTGCATGGAGGTGAATTTATACAGGCTGTTGAGCACCATCTGAGGCTGTGCCTCCCTCTTGAGCTCGATGACGATGCGCATGCCCTGTCTGTCTGACTCATCGCGCAGGTCGCTTATGCCCGTCAGCTTTTTATCCTTGACCAGTTCGGCGATTCGCTCGATCAATGATGCCTTGTTGGTCTGATAGGGCAGTTCGGTAACAGCTATTAAGAATCTTCCCGCCTTGGCCATCTCCTCGATCTGGGTTTTGGCTCTTACCACGATGCGGCCGTGGCCCATTGTGTAGGCGTTGTTGATTCCCTCCGTGCCCAGGATGATGCCGCCGGTGGGAAAGTCTGGGCCCTTGATATACTCGGTAAGGTCCTCGACAGTGGCGTTTGGGTTCTCTACGAGAAAGGCTATGCCGTCGCACAGCTCCGACAGGTTATGCGGAGGTATAGCGGTGGCCATGCCCACGGCGATTCCCGAGCCGCCGTTTAGCAGCAGATTCGGTATTCTAGATGGTAGAACAGTGGGCTCGTTAAGTGAGTCATCGAAGTTGGGACTGAACTCAATTGTGTCTTTTTCGATATCGACCAGCATTTCTTCGGCGATTCCGGTAAGCCGTGCCTCAGTGTATCTCATAGCCGCCGCGGGATCGTTATCCATGCTGCCGAAGTTACCCTGGCCGTCAACCAGCATGTATCTCATGGAGAAATCCTGCGCGAGCCTTACCATGGCATCGTAAACGGACTGATCGCCGTGAGGGTGAAACTTACCTAAGACCTCACCCACTATTCTGGCGCTTTTTTTGTAGGAACTGCTGTGAGATATCCCCATCTCGTTCATGGCGTGCAGAATGCGGCGCTGTACCGGTTTGAGACCGTCCCGCACGTCGGGAAGGGCGCGCGATACGATTACGCTCATGGCGTAATCCAGGTACGAGTTGTGCATCTCATCTTCGATGTTGATCGGTTTTACGGTGCCGATAGTGTCCATGCTCATCTCCCTTAAGGCATAGCTATTCTAAAAGTGGGTCAGTCCAGCATTGAAATGTTAGTTTAACACTGCCCAAATTTTACTTCTTTACGGCCAGTTTTACAAGTGTAAAAGACATATGTCGCCATCGGGTAAATAGTTTGAGTTGGGGATTGTTTATCTTAGTCGAGCGCGGCTCTCAGCTCTGTAGCGAACTTACGTAGCGAGTCCAGGGAATAGCCCGATTCCAGCAGTTGAATTATGCGGCTGCCGACGATTACCCCGTCGGCTATTCCAACCACCTGTTTGGCCTGCTCCGGCGTGGATATGCCGAAGCCGACACACAGTGGTTTATCGGTAGCCTTTTTCACGCGTGCCACAAATGAGCTCAGTTCCTGAGGAAGCGCGGCTCTGGCGCCGGTAACGCCTGTAACCGATACCAGATAAATAAATCCGCTTGATTTTTGGGCAATGAGCCTGGTGCGCTCGTCGGTGCTGGTTGGCGCAAGCAGATAGACAAGGTCCAGCCCGTGCTTTTGAGTGGCCTCGCCCAATTCGGTGCCCTCTTCCGGTGGAAGGTCTGGTATTATTAGGCCGTCCACTCCCACCTGCTCGCACTGGGCGCAGAATTTCTCCACACCGTAGTGGAAGATGGGATTGTAGTAGCTCATGAACACCAGCGGCACATCGGTTTTGAGCCTCAGCTTTTGCGCGACCTCAAGGCAGGTTTCAGGAGTTACCCCGTTTTGTAGTGCATCGAAGCTGGCCTTCTGGATGGTGGTGCCGTCTGCCAGCGGGTCAGAAAACGGGATGCCCAGCTCTATGATGTCGCACCCGCACTCGGCGAGTAATGGAACCGCCTGAAGCGTTGCCCACATGCTGGGGTAGCCCACGGTTACGTAGGCTATGAAGGCTTTATGGTTTTGTTTCTCAAATACCGATGCTATTCTGCTCATTCTACTTCTCCCAGTGCGTTCATCACTATATCCATATCCTTATCGCCGCGGCCGCTTAAGTTGACCATAACGATCTTATCTTTATCCAGTGTTTTGGCAAGCTCTGCGGCATGATACACGGCGTGTGCCGATTACAGCGCAGGAACAATACCCTCAGTTTTAAACAGCATCCTGAATCCTTCCAGCGCCTGCTCGTCGTCCACCGCAAGATAGGTAGCGCGGCCGGTGTCCTTGTAGTAGCTGTGTTCCGGTCCCACGCCGGGGTAGTCCAGACCCGCCGAAACGCTGTGCGTTTCCATCACCTGCCCGTTTTTGTCCTGAAGCAGGTATGATTTTGCCCCGTGCAGCACGCCGGGCGAACCCGCTGCCAGCGGGGCGGCGTGATCTTTGGTATCGAGCCCTCGCCCTCCTGCCTCTACCCCGATGAGATTGACGTCGGCATCGTCAATGAAGGGATGGAATATGCCGATGGCGTTTGAGCCACCGCCGACGCAGGCGACTATGTAGTCGGGAAGTCGGCCATAATCGTCCAGTATCTGTTGTCTTGCCTCGTTGCCTATTACTGACTGGAAATCACGCACCATGATGGGATAGGGATGAGGCCCCACCGCGCTTCCTATCAGATAATGAGTTGTCTCCACGTTGGTCACCCAGTCGCGAATAGCTTCATTTATGGCATCTTTCAAGGTTTTGCTCCCGGCATCAACTGGTACGACCTTGGAGCCGGTTAGTTCCATTCTAAATACGTTGAGCGCCTGCCGGTGCACGTCCTCGGTGCCCATATAGACGATGCAGTCAAGCCCGAGCATGGCACATACGCAGGCCGAGGCCACTCCGTGCTGACCGGCGCCAGTTTCGGCGACGATGCGCTGTTTGCCCATGCGTTTGGCCAGCAGCCCCTGACCCAGTGCGTTGTTTATTTTGTGTGCGCCTGTGTGAGCCATGTCCTCGCGCTTGAGCATTATTTTGGCTCCGCCGCATTGTTCGCTGAGTCGCCTGGCATAGTAAAGCGGAGTGGGGCGTCCCGAGTAATAGTGCGACATCGACTCCAGTTCGCTCAAGAAAGCCGAATCGCTCATGGCCTCGTAATACGCTTTTTCTAGTTCATCAAGCGCCGGCATCAGCGTTTCCGGCACATACTTACCGCCGTAATCACCGAAGTAGCCGTTGAACCTTTCAGGTTGTTTCATTTTTTTGCCTCATCAATGAATTTTTTAATCTTGGCTATATCTTTTTCCCCGTCCGTTTCCACCCCGGAAGATACATCCACGCCCCACGGTTTCATCTTTTCAATTGCCTTTTTTACGTTGGTGGGTTCTAGTCCGCCGGCAATTATTATAGGGTATTCGGCTGAGATGGATTGGGCAAGCTTCCAGTTGAAGCTCATGCCTGTTCCGCCGTATTTCCCCTCTACATGGGTATCAAGCAGGATGATGTAGACATTATCATTATCAGAGATGTGCTCTACCCCGAATATAGCTGTCTGGTCGGTATCGTCGCGTTGAGCTTGCATGTGGATAGCCTTGATTACCGGTTTTTCTATATCTATGCAGTACTCCCGTGACTCATCGCCGCTCAGCTGTACCATATCCAGATCACAGTCACGTGCGATGCGGTTGATCTCATCCGCCGGCGTGTTAACGAATACACCCACGGTTTTTACCGTCGTACTCGCTTGCCTAATAGCATCCACTATCTCCTTGGACTGCTCCGGCGTTACCTGACGCACGCTTTTGGCAAACACCATGCCGATGAAGTCGGCACCTGCTTCGATTGCGGCGATGGCGTGTTTTTTGTCGCTGATTCCGCATATTTTTACCTTGGTCATAATACAAACTCTCTTAATTTTGCCAGTACGTCGTCGGCGGTGACAAGAGACTCACCGATGAGTGCCGCGTTTACCTTCCATTTGTTAAGCTTTTTTATATCATCACCACTCCTAATGCCGCTTTCGCTTATAGTGATTGTATCCTGCTGGATGAGTGGAAGCAGATGTTTTGTCGTATCGATATCGACGTTGAAAGTCTTAAGGTTGCGATTGTTGATACCTACGATCTTAGCCTTTGAGTCGATTGCTCTTTCAAGTTCCTCTACATTGTGTACCTCAACAAGGCAGTCGAGGTCGAGGTTACGCGCCAGTTTTATGAGCCCGGAAAGCAGTCCCTGCTCCGTGATGGCTACTATGAGCAGCACCGCATCTGCACCGTAGGCTCTGGCCTCATATATCTGGTACGGGTCGAATATGAAGTCTTTTCTGAGCAGAGGGATGTTCACTGCTTTTTTGATCTGGGCCAGATAATCGATACTGCCCTTAAAGTAGCGGCTCTCGGTGAGCACCGATATGGCGGCAGCTCCGCCTTTTTCGTATATTCTGGCAATTTCAACGTGATCCAGATTCGGATTGAGGTCACCTTTAGATGGCGATGCCTTTTTCACCTCTGCGATTATCTTAGTTTTGTTTCCAGCAAGTGCACGTGAAAAGTTGAGCGGCGGCCTTTGACGCGCAATGCGTTTTTGCAGGTAGGAAAGCGGCCGCTGTCTTTTCAGCTGTTCCACCTCTTTTTTCTTGTTTTCTACGATTTCATTTAGTATATCGTTCACGGTATTATCCCAGTCTTTGGCTTAGTTTAACCAGCGCCTCCAGTTTTTCAAGCGCTTTTCCGCCGTCTATGGCTTGCTCTGCCAGTATAGCTCCTTGTTTCAGGTCGACCGCTGCGTTTCCGGCAACCAGTGCTGCGGCAGCGTTCATCACAACCACGTTGAGGGCTGCGCCTTTACTTCCACTTAAAACGCGTTTAATTATATCAGCGTTTCCTGCGGGCGTCTCGCCTTTAATCTGGCTCAGGTCTGTTGACTGGTAACCAAAATACTCGGGCGAGACCTCATAAGGTTTGTCGACACCTTTTTCAGTGATATTCCAGACGAGCGAGGTGCTGCCGATGGATATTTCATCCATGCCATCTGTACCATGCACCACCAGCGAGTGTTTTGTGCCCAGTCGATGCAGCACATGCGCCATTTTATCGCCGATTTCCCTGTTTGCAACACCTATGACCTGCGATTTGGCCCCGGCAGGGTTGGTCAAAGGGCCCAGAATGTTAAACACGGTACGTATGCCTATTTCCTTACGGGGAGCTGCGGCGTACTTCATTGCCGGGTGGAAAATAGGGGCGAACATGAAGCCGATGCCCACCTCCTCTATACACTTTGCCACTGCATCAGCATCAAGATCGATTTTCACTCCCAGCGCCTCCAGTACATCTGCACTGCCGCATTTGCTGCTCATGGCGCGGTTGCCGTGCTTGGCCAACTTCAGCCCCGCGCCAGCTGCGACGAATGCCGCTGCTGTCGAGATATTAAAGCTGGACGAATTGTCTCCGCCGGTACCGCAGGTATCGACGATATCGCCGCTTACACTGACCGGCGTTGCCTTGTCCCTCATAACGCTGGCCATGCCCGCGATCTCGTCCACGGTTTCGCCCTTCATCCTTAGGGCGACTACGAATGCGCCGAACTGCGCTGGTGTGGCAGTACCACTCATTATCTCTTCCATGGCTTGTGTCGCCTGATCGAAGTTGAGTGATTTATTTGAAACTAAAATATCGATTGCTTTAATTATCACGTTATCCTCCCACGGCCAGGAAATTGGTTAACAGGTTTTTGCCCTCTTTAGTCATAATCGATTCCGGGTGGAACTGCACACCCTCTATAGGATATTTCTTGTGGCGTAGCCCCATTATAATGCCGTTTTCTGTCTGCGCGCTTATCTCGAAGCAATCTGGCAGCTTGTCTTTCATCACCGCCAGTGAATGATATCGAATCGCCGAGAACGGGTTGGGCAGTCCGGTGAGTACACCCTTGCCATCGTGGTGAATCAGCGACGATTTGCCGTGTTTTATCTCCCCGGCACGTTTGACCGTTGCGCCGAAGGCCTGTCCCACGCACTGGTGGCCCAGGCAGACGCCGAGTATGGGCAGCTTGCCCGCGAAGTGGCGTATCACATCGTTGGATATCCCAGCGTTTTCCGGCCTGCCGGGGCCGGGCGAGATAACGATGCGCTGTGGCTGCATCTTCTCGATCTCATCAATCGTGGTTTTATCATTCCTTATCACTACCACTTGCTGACCCAGCTCACACAGGTACTGGTACAAGTTGAAGGTGAAGCTGTCGTAGTTATCAATCAGAAGCAACATGATCTGCCTCCGCCTGTTCTATGGCACGAATAAGCGCCTTGGCCTTGTTCATGCTTTCTTTATATTCGAGTTCGGGCACACTGTCGGCAACGATGCCACCGCCGGCCTGAATATATGCCGTGCCATCTTTGATGACGATGGTGCGTATGGTTATGGCTGTATCCATATTGCCGGAAAAGGAGAAGTATCCCACCGCTCCGGCATAAGGGCCGCGCCTGTCCGGCTCAAGCTCGGAGATTATTTCCATGGCTCTTATTTTGGGCGCGCCGGATACGGTGCCCGCCGGTAAACATGCGCGAAACGCATCGAAGGCGGACATATCGTCATTCAACTTGCCCTCCACATGGGATACCAGGTGCATTACATGCGAGTAGCGCTCCACGTCCATGAGCTGTGTGACTTCAACAGTTGTCGGCTGGCTTACCCTGCCCACGTCGTTGCGGGCCAGATCGACCAGCATGATGTGCTCCGCCTGCTCTTTTTCATCGGCGCGAAGCTCACTCTCCAAAGCCTGATCGTCCGCATCGTCTTTTCCTCTGGGCCGCGTGCCGGCGATGGGGTGGTTGGATACGATGCCGTCCTCCAGCCGTACCAGCAGCTCAGGCGATGAGCCGACGATATGGAAGTCACCCAAGTTGAGGAAGTACATGTACGGCGACGGGTTTATCGACCGCAGTGCCCGGTATATGGCAAAAGGCTCGGCGCCTGTTTTCTTGGACAGGCGTTGTGACAGCACTACCTGTATGATGTCGCCGGCATAGATATACTCCTTGCCCCGTTCAACCATGGCCTCGAACTGCGCTTGTGTCATATTCGACTGCACTTCGCCATTGGCTGAAATCGGCTCCGGCAGCGTTTCGGAGTAGGCTATGGGCTGGCTCAGCCTCTTTACGATTTCATCGATCTTGTCGGTCGCTATTTTATATGCAGCTTCAACGTTGCCGTTAATTCTGGCGTGGGATATCACCTTGATGCGGTGGGCGATGTGGTCGAAGATGAGTATAGTGTCGGCCAGCATCATTTCCGATTCGGGCACGCCCTGCGGGTCGGCATCGGGCGCCGGTAATTCCTCGTAATATCGCGCTACTTCGTAGCTGAGATATCCCACCATACCGCCGTGGAATCGCGGAAGCTCCGGAATCGAAATAAGCTTGAGTTCATTGAACTGGCGCTCCATAGCTTTTAGCGGGTCGACCGGATTATCAGCGCCAGTTGTCAAAACCAGTGATGGGTCTGTACCGATGACGCTGTACCTGCCCAGACGTTCGCCTCCTTCCACGCTTTCAAGCAGGAAGGAGTGGTCTCCACGCGCCACCTTGAGATATGCCGACACAGGCGTTTCCAGGTCGGCGCGTATCTCGCGGTAGACCGGCAGCAGGTTGCCCTGTGCGCTTAAGCCTTTTGCCTCATCTAAAGTTGGATAGTACA